>NZ_JAJAFU010000002.1 GCF_020480685.1 Deferrivibrio essentukiensis | reverse complement strand
TGTGCTGAATTTAAAATATCACTCCAATCAAAAGTATGATTTTTCCAGATAAGATATATATCAAAAATGTCTTTTGGGTCATCTCTGCCCAAGACAGCTGTAATTTTATTTGATAGGATATTTTCAACATTATCAATAACAAATCCATTAGAAAGATAATTTGGTTCTTTATACCTTGGAACTCTATCATTCACAAAATCAACTTGTAATGTATTATCAATTATTAATCTTACAAAATCCTTACTTTCTACCAAAACTGAAAGAGCAAAATTTTTAGAAAGAATATTTTTTATTTTTTTTATGTCATAGGCAAACTGATTATAATTGTTTGAAAAAAAATCAAGGTCGTCAGAATATCTTTTAGGAAAATAAAATCGGCTTAGGCAAGTACCTCCTGTCAGATAAAACTCATTATTAAAAGAGAAAACAAGTTCCATTACTTTATCTTGAATTTTATATAGCTCATTATAATCTAAGATGTCCATTTTAACTCTTCGATCTCTAATTCTTTATCAAAAAAGAAGAACTCAACGATGTTTTTTCTTTTATATAAGAAATCCCTGTTAAAATTAGGTACATTATAATTTTTTAAAAGAGTTTTGAGGTCATCCTTATTAAAAATTTGTAAATCACGCAAAAGATGTTTGCTGTTTGCAAGAATTTTTTGAAAAAGAAAGATTTTCTCACTAAAACTCCCTTTGCTGACAATTCTCAAAATATCATCTTCAGATAAGTCATAATCCCAAAAACACTCTCTTTTTATACTATTAATACTCATCATAGCCCCATATTATTATCAAATAATAACACAATACTTAAAAATTTAAAGTAAAAAATAAAGGGACAGGCAAATAATTAACAAAACCCTTGACATCATATTTAAACAATTTTAAAAATTAATAAACCACTCGGAGGTAAATATGGGTAGAATGAGAAGACTAAAAATTAAGGGTGAAGAAGCATGGTATCATTTAATCTCTCGAACAGTTGGCGGAGAATTTTATTTTAATGATGTTGAAAAAGAGAAGTTAGTAAACATTATTAAATATTTTAGTAAGATATATTTTGTAAAAGTAATAGGCTATTGTGTCATGAGTAACCATTTTCATTTGGTTATAAAATCAGAATTACCATCAAGTTACACCAAACAAGATATACTGAAAAGACTAAATATGCTATATCCTAAGAGAAAAGATTTCAGCGATGAAGAAATAAAAAAACATAGAGAAAAATTTTCTGACATATCTGAATATATGAAATCTATAAAGCTAACTTTTTCACGCTGGTTTAATAAATTACATGATAGAAAAGGTTATTTATGGGGCGATAGATTTAAAAGTGTGCTGATTGAAAGTGGAGAAGCACTTGTTAATACAATCGCTTATATCGATTTAAATCCTATTCGAGCCAAAATAGTCAAAAGGCCTGAAGATTATAGGTGGAGTAGCATTGGATATCGTATTCAGTTTGGCAATAAAGATAAATTCTTATCTTTTGACGGAATTTTTAATTATACTGAAAAAATAGAAATAAGAAAATATTTATCCATCTTGTATCAAATAGGAATGGAAGAAAGACAAGGTAAAGGTAAAATACTACTAAATGAAAAATCTAAAAGAGAGTATAAGGTTTCATCCGTACTAAAAAACAGAATAAGATATTTTAGTGATGGAGTAGTTATTGGGTCAAAAGAATTTATTTTGAATTATTATAATATTGCAGGCAAGTTGATTAAGAAAAAAGAGAGAAAGGCTCATAAATCATCGATATCTGAAAATATTTACTCTTTTCGGTGTTTGGTAAATTGAAAAAATAGTTAAATAATTGCAATACGCAAATTATGTGTTATTTCTTATTAAATTGATGGAAATAATTTAATAAGCAGACGTCGAGAAGAGAATACTATACTTGTAATTAATCTTATCTTAACTTTTACAATTTCATTAATAATTTAAGATATAAAGAGGCAGGGAAAAAGACTACATTTGCAATTATAGGATATAGTAAGAAGAATTAAATCAGTTGATGAACAAATAAAAGTAAAATGGCAGTAAAAAGATTATTGATAAAAGTAGAGCTAATTTTTTTGTAGTAAAGACAGTAAGTAAAAAATAATAAAAAGTTCTTCATCGATTCATAAATATTTTCGTCCAAATAACAAGTAATAAGAATACCTGTGAGTTTTAGTCTATTATTTAAATTATTTACCTGTCCCTTTATTTGATTTAAATGAGATAAGAGTTTTGCTTGAATTTATTCTTTAAATATTCTATATACTCACAGCGTCAAGGCCGTATAATCAAATGTCAATATAAATTTGGAGGAATAAAATGGCTGGTCACAGTAAATGGGCGAATATTAAGCATAGAAAAGCTGCTCAGGATGCAAAAAAAGGTAAAGTATTTACTAAAATTGCAAAAGAGTTAACTGTAGCTGCAAAAATAGGTGGAAGTGACCCTGAGATGAATCCGAGGCTTCGTGTAGCACTTGATAAAGCAAAATCGGCAAATATGCCTAAAGACAATGTAGAAAGGGCTATTAAAAAGGGTACAGGTGAAGGTAATGACACTACTTATTATGAAGTGACATACGAAGGGTATGGTCCTGGTGGGTTTGCCATATTGGTTAATGCACTTACTGATAATAAAAATAGAACTGTTGCAGAAGTAAGAAGCAATCTTACAAAACGTGGCGGAAGCATGGGCGAAGCAGGCTGTGTGGCTTGGATGTTTGAAAAGAAAGGGATTATAAATGTTAAGAGAGAATCAGCGGATGAAGATATGATTATGGAGCTTGCGATTGAAGCAGGTGCTGAAGATGTAGAAGTCAGTGAAGAAGGATATGAGATTATATCTGAGCCTGATAACTATTATTCGATCAAAGAAGCTCTTGAGACACAAAATATTGAAATAGAGTTTTCTGAGATTACAATGAAACCTAAGACAACAGTAGAGTTAAAAGGGGAGGATGCCAAAAAGGCTATGACCCTGATTGAAGTATTGGAAGACTTGGACGATGTGCAAGAAGTATATACGAATGCTGATATAGATGAAAGTGAGTTAGAATAACATTGAATATTATAGGGATTGATCCTGGATTAAACAATACCGGGGTGGGTGTTTTAAAATTAGAAAATAAAACACTCACCTGTCTTTATCACAATGTTATCAAGACAGATTCAAAAAAAAAGTTGCCCGAAAGGCTTGATACTATCTGCAGCAAGTTAAACGATATTTTGACAGAGTATAATCCTGAATATGCCGCTGTGGAAGATGTATTTTTTTCCGTGAATATTAAAAGTGCTTTGCTGCTTGGGCATACTCGTGGAGCAATTATGGCTACACTCCTTAGCAAAGGGGTAAAAGTGTATGAATTTACCGCTTTACAGATAAAAAAGTCGGTGGTAGGTTATGGAAAGGCGGATAAAGAGCAGGTTAAAAGGATGGTTGAATTGCATCTAAACTTAAAGCTTGATAAAGTAAAATATGATGTGTCAGATGCATTAGGGTGTGCTCTTTGTCTTGGACTAAATCTCACCGGAGGTTATTTTGATTTATAGGGTTAAAGGCGTTTTGCTCGAAAAGACTCCCGGAAAGGCAGTAGTGGAAACTGGTAATATTGCTGTTGAATGTGCAATAAGTGTAAATACATTTTCAAAATTGCCTAATATTGGCGAAGAGGTTAGCTTATATACACACCTAATTGTAAAAGAAGAGTTGGTAGCTCTTTACGGTTTTAAGAATGTGGAGGAGAAGAAGGTATTTTTGCTGCTGAATAAGGTTTCAAAGGTAGGCCCCAAATTAGCTCTTTCGATATTGTCAGGAATAGATTTTAATGAGCTTAAAGAGGTCATCGCCTCTAAAAATATATTAAAGCTTTCATCAATTCCAGGTATTGGTAAGAAAACAGCAGAGAGGATAATTCTTGAACTTAAAGATAGTTTTGAAATGGAAAAAACAGTTGATAGCCAAATACATGACAATAATGCACTTGAAGACGTCCTAAGTGCACTTGTCAATCTTGGTTATAAAAAAGCAGACTGTATAAACATAATAAAAAAGGTTGGCAAACCTGACTCTTCTTTCGAAGAGCTTCTCAAAAATTCACTCAAAGAGCTAGCAAAGTAAAAAGATAAAAATGTTTAGTTAGTTTTCATCTAAAATATACTTAACTATTTCCTCAGGTTTTTCTGCCGTAAAGTCGGGTGTAATACCGTCAAAACTGCCGTAGCCCCATTTTACAAAAATAGATGGGATATTCGCATTTTTTGCCGCATTTATGTCCGTATGATTATCTCCAACAAGAAAATTTTTATTTAAATTTTTATCTGAGTAAAAATCTTGTATCAAATAAATCATATCCGGGTCAGGTTTTGCATTTTTTACTTTGCATGAGCCCACGATATGGTCAAAGTAATGGTCAATCTTTGCAGCACTTAATATCCTTTCTCCAAATTTAGTGGGAGCATTTGTTGCAACAGAAAGTTTTACATTGTTTTTTTTAAGAGAGCTGAGCAGCTCAATAACCCCCTCATAAGGTTTTACGTTTTTTGTACATTGAGTTAGATAGTGATTTTCAAAAATTTCCCTGTCCTCAGGCAAATATTCTTCCGTATGATATAAATGTAAAGCCAACTTTTCCCTTTTGAAATTGATTATTTTTATTACCTGTTGTTCATCCAGTGGAGGAAGACCTTTTGTGTTTCTAACATAATTAATTGATATGGTTATGTCTTTTCTCGTATCCACTAATGTCCCGTCCATATCAAATATTACAAGTATGTTATCCATCTATACCTACTTCAACAAGTGTTGCATTTAATACTCTTTGTACATCTCTTGGATTTATTTTTACGAGAAATCCTCTCTTACCACCGTTTATGAAAATATATTCCAAATCCAATATAGACTTTTCCATAAAAACCGGCATATTTTTTCTCGTGCCAAAGGGTGATGTGCCTCCGACAATATAGCCGGAGTGTTTATTGGCAGTTTCAGGCGCACAAGGGGATACAGCTTTGACATTTAAAATCCTTGCAAGATTCTTTGTAGAAATTTCTTTATCCCCGTGCATTAAAACTGTAAATGGCTTTTTGCTCTCATCTTCCATAATAATAGTCTTAACTATAATGTGCTCATCTACACCCAATTCTCTTGCTGAGACTTTAGTGCCGCCCCTTTCTTCATACTTATAGAAAAAGCCTTCAAAAGGGATTTTATTCTCTTCCAAAAACCTTATCGCATTTGTTTTAGGGTATTTTACCTTTGCCATAAGGGTAAAATATTATATGTAAGTTTTAAAGTCAAAGAAATATTTCTTGAAATTTTAAGCAGTAGTCCTTTTTCTTTTTAGCTTTAAAGTGTGAAAAGAGAGACTTTTCAAGCTCTAAAAGGGCTGTATTTGCTTCAAAGTAGCTGCAAGGTATATCATCTCTGCAAATATCCCCAAAATAATTATCATTTAAGATTTTATCTCTTAAGAAATACAGCTTTCGTATTTTTGATAATAAATTTTCACTGATAATGCCTTCTGAAGCAAGTCTGTATAGTGCTAACCCGTGGGAAATATTTTCAAATATCTTTTCCTGATTTCCATATTCAAAAATCAATGCTTCCATTACGCTTATAATTGGCACAGTAAATAATTTTTCTTTATGATGATTTTGATTATCAAGTAAATCACATATGTTTATGTTAAATTTATTTATCTCCCTCATAATAATGATATCTGCGACCCTTTCTCTGCGGTGAGGGTATAAAAATGGCCAACGGCGATTTAATATGTATTTAAACTTGAAAATACATGGTGGGAGCTCACAAATTAGTTTTTCAACTTTTTTATTCAATGTTAATGTCATATGTAAAATAATATAACATAATTATGTTAATTTCAATAATAAAAATAATAATTATAATTATATGTTTATTTATAGAAATTTAATAATTATACACTGTTCTGTTTGTTTGATTAAAAGTAAAAATATTAATTATAGATTTTTAACTTAGATATTAGTTCTTCAATGTCTCTTCTTGCTGAATTAAGAAAGATTGATTTTTGTTTATTTAACTGCTATTTTGAAATATGGATAAAAATGAAATTTTTGATGGCAAAAGAGCTGAAGAAGATATTTTGAATCAGACAATCAGGCCTAAACTTTTTAAAGATTATATCGGTCAGGAAAAGCTAATTGAAAACTTAAAAATATTTGTGGAAGCGGCAAAAAAAAGGGATGATAGTCTTGACCATTGCCTTTTTTACGGACCACCGGGCCTTGGAAAAACAACTTTGGCAAACATTATTGCCAATGAGATGGGGGTAGGGATTAAATCTACAAGTGGCCCTGTAATTGAAAAGCCGGGGGATTTGGCGGCTATTTTGACTAATTTGAATGATGGTGATGTACTTTTTATTGATGAGATACATAGATTGAATGCAACGGTTGAGGAGATTTTATACCCTGCAATGGAAGATTATGCACTGGATATTATAATCGGGCAGGGGCCTGCTGCAAGGACAATTAAAATAGACTTGGCTAAGTTTACGCTTGTTGGAGCAACTACCAGGATTGGACTATTGTCATCCCCATTGAGGGATAGGTTTGGGGTTACATTTAGATTGGATTTTTACGATATTAATAATTTAAAGCAGATTATTTTGCGCGGGGCAGGTGTTCTTGGAGTGAAAATTACAGATGATGCAGCTGTTGAAATAGCAAGGAGAAGCAGGGGGACGCCACGGATTGCTCACCGCATATTGAGAAGGATACGAGATTTTGCGGAAGTTTTAAATGACGGTGTAATTAATCTTGAAATTGCAAAGGATGGTCTTAAAAGGCTTGAAATAGATGAAGAAGGGCTTGATAACTCTGATAGGCGTTATCTGCTTTCAATAATAGAAAAATATGATGGTGGTCCGGTGGGGCTTGATACAATAGCGGCAACTATTTCTGAAGAGAAAGACACAGTCGAAGATGTGATAGAGCAATATCTTATTTATCGAGGATTTATTAAAAAGACTCCAAGGGGAAGGGTAGTAACTCGTTTTGCTTACGACCATTTAAAAATTTCAGTGAATACTCAAAAAACAATAGAAGACTTTATTCAGGAATAAGATGGTGAAAAAGAAGACTAATTATATTTGTCAAAGCTGCGGCGCTGTTGCACCTAAATGGACGGGAAAATGTCCTGAGTGCGGCGCATGGAATAGTTTTGTAGAGGAAGTTATTGAAGATGTTACCACAAAAAAAGCTTACAGTTTTGAAAACAGACCTATTTTGCTCAGTGAAATAAGAGGGCTTGAGGTCGATAGGACAACATCCGGAATAAATGAATTTGATCAAGTGCTTGGTGGTGGGATAGTTAAAGGGTCTGTTGTTTTGATAGGTGGTGAGCCAGGTATCGGTAAATCTACCATAATGCTTCAGATTGCTTCAAAACTTTCTGATTTACAAAAATCGGTACTTTACTTAAGTGGAGAAGAATCCGCTTCTCAGATTAAGCTTAGAGCAGAAAGGTTAAAGGTTAATAGTAGTAATGTGTCAATTTTATCAACTACAAATATAAATGACCTATTTGGCAATTTAGAAGAAAATATTTTCGATTTTATATTTATAGATTCTATTCAAACAGTTTATTCAAAGGATTTGAATTCGTCAGCAGGCACTGTCGGGCAAATACGATATGTTACTCAGCTGCTTGTGGAGCTTGCAAAATCAAGAGGCATAACTGTATTTTTGGTAGGACAGGTGACAAAGGATGGAGCTATCGCAGGCCCGAAAGTCCTTGAACACTTAGTTGATACTGTTTTGTATTTTGAAGGGGATTATACGAGAGGTATTAGAATACTTCGTGCCGTAAAAAACAGATTTGGCTCTACAAATGAAGTGGGGCTTTTTGAGATGAAGAGTGAGGGGTTAAAAGAGATTACTACACTTGCTTTTATTAATTCATCTGAGACAGCTCCGGGAAGGGCTATGGCTGTGACATTGGAAGGCACAAGACCGATTGTTATCGAGATTCAATCTCTTGTGTCAAACACTTATTTCAACTTTTCCAAAAGAAATGTAAACGGTATGGATTTAAACAGATTACATATGTTGATAGCGATTTTGGAAAAGAAGGTTGGGGCAAATTTGGGACAGACCGATGTATTTGTAAATATTGCAGGCGGCCTTAAAATTAATGAGCCGGGTGCTGATATGGCTGTGGTAGCGGCAATAATGTCATCTTTTAGAGAAATTTCATTACCTTTAAATGTTGCCTTTATTGGTGAAGTTGGACTGACAGGTGAGCTAAGGTCTGTTTCCTCGATGAATTTCAGGATAAATGAGTGTAAAAAAATGGGGATTTCAAAGGTATATTTACCTGCGGATTATGATGATTCGGTAGAAGGGATAGAGATAGTTAAATTTAAGAAGGTTGATGAGTTTTTAAATTATATATTTTAGATAGGTATATAAATAGAGTAAAATTAGGAGGCGATAATGGGACTATTAGATGGTAAAAAAGCTGTTATATTTGGTGTGGCTAATAACAGGTCTATAGCGTATGCGATAGCTAAAAAGTTTAAAGAGGAAGGTGCTGAGCTCGGATTTACTTTTGCTGGGGAGGCATTAAAAAAGCGTGTAATCCCAATATCTGAAGAGCTCGGTGGGAAGTTTTGCGTGCAGTGTGATGTTACTAAAGATGAAGATATCAAAAAAACATTTGATATTGTGAAAGAGCAATTTGGTAAAATCGATATTTTAATTCATTCTGTGGCATATGCGCCGGCGGAAGAATTGAAAGGGAAATATGTAAACACTTCAAGAGAAGGTTTTAGAATTGCACTTGATATCAGTGCATATTCTTTGGTGGCACTTTGTAAAGCTGCTGAAGACTTGTTTAGTAACGATGCAAGCGTAATTGCAATGACTTATTACGGCTCTGAAAAAGTTATTCAAAATTATAATGTAATGGGTGTTGCAAAGGCTGCTTTGGAGGCATCAGTCAGATATTTGGCAAACGATTTGGGTGAAAAGGGTGTGAAGGTAAATGCAATTTCCGCCGGTCCGATTAAAACACTTGCCGCAAGCGGTGTTTCAGGACTAAAATCAATATTTGCAACAGTGGCAGAAAAGGCACCTCTCAGAAAAAATATTACTGCGGACGATGTGGCCGGCACAGCAACTTACCTTGCATCAAACCTTTCAAATGGCGTAACAGGCGAAGTTATTTTTGTAGATTCCGGATACAATATATTGGGGATTTAGGCAGTATTGCTGCCTAAATCTCTTCTAATCCGATTAGATTTTCTGCTTTTATAAATTCCAAAAGCGCTCTTACCCCGTCAAAAGCGCCAATTCTATCTTTTGCCTCACATGCGAGAAACAGTATCGAATCATTTTTCTTAATTTTGCCTATCCGGTGTATTACAAACAGTTTGTTTAGATTATATTCCTTGTAGATTTTTTCAGATTCTTCCCTTAAAACTTCAAGAGCTTTTTCATCTTTCAAAAAAAGGTTTA
Source organism: Deferrivibrio essentukiensis (assembly GCF_020480685.1). Lineage (NCBI taxonomy): Bacteria > Pseudomonadati > Deferribacterota > Deferribacteres > Deferribacterales > Deferrivibrionaceae > Deferrivibrio > Deferrivibrio essentukiensis. Next base: position 188,928 of record NZ_JAJAFU010000002.1, on the reverse strand, counting down.
TTTCAGTGTAATTTTCTATATATTTCCCCGGATATTTTGCCTTGCCGTGGTGGATTAAAATTGTCCCGGTTGAGTCGTCCAAGTTTTCATAAAAATTGTCATACTCTTTCATATAATCGATATTTTTGTCAGTCAGATAAACTTTTAGATTCATACTATTTCACCTTTAATTTTATTTGTCCTTCTTCAACTTCTGCTTTAATGTTGCTGAAAATTTCCTCTTCATTTTTAAATGATAGATTACCAATTCTTAATATAACATCAGGGTAAATAGCCTTTTTAATGGCAATAAATTCATTAGTTGAAGAGCTTACATATGTTATATTGTCCTCATTTATTCTTAATTTTTCATTGATGGAGCCTGATAAATCTTCGAGTAGTTTTAATTTTTCCGATAAGAGCTTATATTCGCTATTCATAAGCAAATCTTCTATATCCCCATGCTTTATTATGAGATTTTTAAGATTGTTTTTTACGGCAATGATACTATTTTCTACCGTTTTTAGTTTTTCCAATAGTTCTTTTCTTTCAGCTTTGAGCTTGAATTTATCAAGCCTGTTAATTATGAGAGATGTTTTTACATAAGGCTTTGTTCCTGCTATATTAATCAGAATAAACCTTTTTGCGGTAATTGTACATCCGTCAACCTGCCCAATACCTTTTGTACAAATAAAGCTTCTCCCGCAGGTTACGCTAGAATTTCTGACATAATCTTTTACACTAACATCTTGACCGGCTACAACTTTACAGTCCTGAATAAATTCAGCACCAATATCTTTAAATGCGATTACCTCTGATTTTTCTTTGCCAAATATTCCGGATTTGACCGAAATCGAACCTTTTTCAGATTCTATGTATCCTCCCTCAACGACACCAAATATTTTGATATCTCCACCTGCTTTAACTGAGAAGTCTGGAAGAATATCACCCTTTATTATTACATCTCCATGATATTTTATGTTGCCGGTAGAATAGTCTACATCTCCGTGGATTATAATCACTTCTTTAACATTAATTTTTGAATTCTGATAATCTATAAGTCCGTCAATGGTGGACATTAACTTACACCCATCACTTGAGATATAAGTATTTTTGCCTGCAGGCATTTTAAAATCTTTTCCGGGTTTTGCTTTTATAGGTCTTCCAAAAACATCTTTTCCATCTTTTCCCAAAGTAAATGGAATTTTCAAACATAATATCTCATTTTTTTTAACTTCTTGGAATACCGATATATTTTTAAAATCTGCTATATCATTTTCTATAGTTGGTTTAAGTACATTATCTTTCTCAAAAAAGTAGACAAAATAAGAATCAAGCCCATCTTCAGGTGGGGTAGCTTCAGCAATAAGGATTGACTGCTCAGGCTCTGAATCGATAATTTTTTGTATATTTTCAGGCACTATTCCGTGTTTGATACCATTTTTTTTGAGTATAAAAGTTATTTCCTCAGGTGTCAGTTGTAAAGTTTTCTTCTTGACAAAAAAAGCTTTAGTAGCGTCTTTATTAATCTCAATTTCGGTTTGTTCAAAAAGTGTAGGGTCAATTTTTTTGAAGTTTTCACCGATTTCAATCTCTTTTCCGTTAGAGTAAAGGATAGCATACTTGATTTTGTTGATGTCATAATTGTATATATTTTGAGATATAAGTTTTTTTTCTATCTCCTCAATATCGGCTTTGTACCCTTTAGGCACAATCATAAAAGTCTTATTGTCTTTTATTTTAAAACTGTAACCTGCAGCTTTTATCTTTTTTTCATCTTCTGCATCTTTGAGCTCAAATAGTATATCAGTAAAGTTTCTAAATCTTTCTTCCGGATTTTTGTTAAGACATGTTTTAATGATACTGATTATATTCTTGTTTACATCTGCAAAACAAGATGGGTCAAAATATTCAAGATTTTTTAATTTTCTTATATTTTCTTCGGAAATCTCTTCTCCGAAAGGGTAAATTTCCACAAACAGAGTATATAGAAAACAGCCGTACTGAAAAATATCTACAGAGTAATGGTTGTAGCTTTTTTTGAAATATTCAGGAGGGTAAAATAATGGCGTTTTTGATTCTATGCCGAGCTCACTGTAAAGGGTTTCGTTTTTTACCACCCTTTTTAATCCGCAGTGGTCTATTTTTATGTTAATATTGTCATTTAGATAAAGGGAATCCATCAAAATATTATTATGGAAAAAACCTATTTTGTGACAAAAATCCAATGCATCGGCGAGGTTTATTGCAATTTTAAGCTTTTCCTGCATTGAGAGTAGAGAAATCTTTTTTAAATCAAGCATTGTGCGGTTTGGGTCAATATATTCGTGAACAGACACAAGTTTATCATCCGTTTTGAAATAATCTATTGTTGTTAAGATATTGGGATGGATAAGTTGCCCGGAGAGCTTTGTTAGGTTGTCAAAACGCTTCTCAATATCTTTATTGGTATCTTCATTAGCATTGTCGAGAATCTTGATTAATACTTTTCTGTTAAATTTCTTATCTTCACCGGCAAAATATTTTCCCGCAGGGGAATCTCCCAAAAAGTCTTTTGTTATATATCTGTCTGCGAATTCCATATCTAACATAGATTATAAAGTAAAAATTTATTTGGCAATAAAAATTTATTGCTATCAGATAAATTTGTAGATTTTATTTTTATTGGTCAAATTGGCACGTATTTTGATAATAGTTTAGCATCAGGAGGCAGGTATGAAATTTTTAAACACCGGATTGATAAATGATTTAAGTACGGCACTAAACGTGTCATCATTAAAAAATAAGGTAATAGCGGAAAATATAGCAAATATAGATACACCAGGCTATAAGTCAAAAAATATAGATTTTAAAAAAGCTATGCAGGAATATTTTTCTGGTGGGCAAAAATTATCACTTAAAACTACTGATGAAAAGCATATAAAAAGCAGTGGTAGCAGTGCAGGTTTTATTAATACCGAATTTAGGAATAGTCCTTCACTGAGGAATGATGGAAATGATGTAAATATAGATTTGGAAATGTATGAATTATCAGCTAATGGGGTTTTATATTCGGAGTTATCCCAGTTAACAGGTTATCAGTTTACAAAACTAAAAACCGCTATAACAGGTAGATAGGGGTAGAGTATGAGTTTTTTTGATGTAATGAAATTATCTGCGACAGGATTGTCTGCTCAAAGAATAAGAATTAATGTAATTTCCGCCAATCTTGCCAATGCCAATACTACGAGGGGTGAAAATGGCGAGCCTTACAGAAGAAAGGATGTGATTTTTGAGCAAGTGTTGGAAGGTGAGATGGCTGGGGGAGTTAAGGTGCAAGACGTTATTGAGGATGACAAACCTTTTATATTGAAATTTGAGCCGGGGCATCCTGATGCCGATGAAGAAGGGTATGTGAGATATCCCAATGTTAATCCCGTGGAGGAAATGGTTAATATGCTTGAGGCACAAAGGAGTTATGAGTCTAATTTAACTGTTTTAAATACTGCAAAGCAGCTTGCCTTAAGAGCGCTTGAAATTGGCAGGGCTTAAGGTTTAAAATATAGAGTGAATAGATAAATTATAGTATTGTAAATAAGAATATTTTTGTTATAATTAAAAAAGAGGGAGCTATGGCTGAGATTAACAGAATAGATTTTTTGTTGCCAAACAAACTTGATACTGAAAAAAAGAGTGAATCTAAAGGCAGTGAGAGTAACGTTAACTTTGGAGATTTGCTTAAAGATGCACTCAAGGATGTAAATGATGCTCAGCTTAATGCAGATGAGGCGATAAAAAAAGTATTAAACGGAGAGACACAAAATATACATGAAACCATGATAGCTTTGCAAAAGGCCGATGTTTCTTTGAAACTTATGATGGAAGTAAGGAATAAGCTTTTGGAAGCTTATCAGGAGATAATGAGGACTCAGGTATAATTTATGACTTTAAAAGATATTTATTCGCAGTTTCTTGAAGTTTTTTCAAAAATGAATCTGATGCAAAAGGTCTCCATTGTGGGAGCTGTTTTTGCAGTAATTATTTCATCCATTGTTCTTATCGTCTGGGCAAACAAGCCTGTTTACAAGACCCTTTATTATAATTTAAATCAACAAGATGCCGCATCTGTTATAGAAAAGTTAAAGGAAAGGCAAGTGCCTTACCAGTTGAAAGATAGTGGTAGGACTATAGAGGTTCCTCAAAATTTTGTATATGAAACAAGGATTGAACTGGCAAAAGAGGGTGTTCCAAGCGGTGGCGGGGCAGGATTTGAACTGTTTGACAAGACAAGCTTTGGGATGACTGAATTTGTCCAGAATGTAAACTATCAAAGAGCATTGCAGGGTGAGTTGGCAAGGACAATCGCAAGCCTGAATGAAGTGAAAGAGGCAAGGGTACATCTTACTATCCCTAAGGAGAGACTTTTTATAAGTGAGGAAAGTGAAGCTAAGGCAGCGGTCATCTTAAATTTAAATGGCCCTATCGATAGAGGTCAGGTAAAAGCTATTGCGTCCCTTGTAGCCGGCGCAGTAAAAGGTCTAAAACTTGAAAATGTTCAGATAGTAGATACTCAGGGCAGACTTTTAAGTGATTTTTTGAATGAAGATAATCTGGGTGTAATGCTTAGTCAGACTCAGCTTGAATATACAAAGAAAAGGGAGTCATATTTAAAAAATAAAGTTTCAAGTCTTCTTGACAGTGTGTTGGGAGCAGGTAATGCAGTAGTACAGGTAAGCCTTGAAATGGATTTCAATAAAGAAGAAGTCACTAAAGAGGAGTATGACCCTAACCCGGTGCTTAGGTCTCAGCAGTCTACGGAAGTGTCAAGTACTAACTCAAAAAATGTGCCACAAGGTGTACCAGGTGTTCAATCAAACTTGGCAGAGCCTGATATTACTGGAAATAGTGGTAATTCCCAATACAGTAAGACGGATGAGGTACAAAATTTTGAGGTTGGTAAGACCGTTACAAAGCAGTTAAAAAGTCCTGGTGAGATAAAAAGGCTTACTGTTGCTGTTGTCTTAAATGATAAGGTAGTTATTGAAGAGGTAAATGGTAAAAAAGTTCAAAAATTTGTACCGCGAACTACAGAAGAGGTGGAAAGAATCAAAAATCTTGTTGCTAATGCTGTTGGTTTTAACGAGAATAGAGGTGATAAAATAGAGGTATCAAATGTTTCTTTTGATACTACCGCTTCGGCTAGTGAGGTGACTATAGCTAAAAGGCAAATGTACATAGATTACGCACTTAAAGGTGCCAAATATTTGTCTGCTGTCTTGGTATTTTTACTTTTTTATCTCCTTGTGTTTAAAAGGATTATAAAAAGGCTTGGCGAGGTTAAGGAAACAAAATATGGCACACTTGCAGCAGTAGGTGGCGGGGCAGCGGCTGGAAAAGGTGAAGGGCTAAATCTGTTGGTAGATGATGATATAAAGTTTCCAAAAACACTTGAGGAGCTTGAAAAAGAGATAGAATCCGAGCTTGATGAAAGCGTGCCAATGGATGTTGATTCTGTTAAAGCAAAGGTTATGCTCAAAAAGATTGAAGAGTCAGCAAATGAAGACCCTGAAATGATAGCAAATCTTATAAAAGCGTGGATAAGAGAGGGCGGAGCTTAAGCGTATGGCTGATACTCAAAATATGACAGGTATTAAAAAGGCTGCTATGCTTCTGATAACATTAGGAGAGGAGCTTTCTTCCAAAATTTTGGGAGAGCTTGATGATGACGAAGTTCAAGATATTTCCAGGGAGATAGCCCTTACAAAAATGGTTGACCCTGATACAATGGAAGCAGTTGTGGAAGAGTTTTACAATATGCTTTTGGCTAAGAAATTCATAAGTAAAGGTGGTCTTGATTATGCTAAAAGTGTATTGACAAAATCTCTCGGTCCTGAAAGGGCAAGAAAAATTATAGACAGATTAACTAAATTATTAGAACAATCTTCAGGCTTTGAATTTCTTACAAAAATAGAACCAAAACAGTTAGCAAAATTCATACAAAATGAGCACCCTCAGACTATTGCCTTGATACTTGCTCATCTTGATCCAACTCAGGCGGCTGAGTCTTTGGCAGAGCTTCCTGAAGATTTGAAGGCAGAGGTGGCTATACGGATTGCTAACCTTCAAGACATTTCACCGTCAGTAGTTAAGACCCTTTCTAAAGTGCTTGAAGAAAGATTTGAGTCCATTAGCTCCTATAATGTAGAGGTAGGTGGAGTTAAGTCGGTAGCAGAAATTTTTAACCGTATGGACAGGACTACAAGTAAGCAGACGCTTGAAAGGCTTGAAAAAGATGCTCCGGAGCTTGTGGCAAGCATTAGAGATATGATGTTTGTGTTTGAAGATATTAAGCGCCTTGGACAGCAGGCTATTCAGGAGATTTTAAAGAGAGCTGACAAAAACACACTTACACTTGCACTTAAAGGGGCTGATGAAGAGCTTAAAAATAGGTTTTTTGAATCTATGTCAAAACGAGCTGTTGAGACAATGAAGGAAGAGATGGACTACATGGGTCCTGTGAAGCTTAAAGATGTGGAAAAAGCTCAACATGAGATTGTTGAAATAGTAAGAGAACTTGATGAGGAAGGTGTTGTCAGTATTTCAGGTGGCGATGAAGAGCAATATGTTTAGGATAAAGTATGCCTAAAAAGATTATAAAGTCATCAACGACCGGTAAAGTTCAGACATATTCATTTAAAACATTTACTTCAGCGGAGAGAGGGGTTAAAAAATTTCCCTTTAAAGAGCTTACATCTTTCAGTGCAGCTAATAATCCTGACAGTATAGAAAGGTTAAAAGTTGAGTCAGGTGGAGAAATAAAAGATGTGAAGCCTGTTTTTGATGAAAAATTGCTGAAAGAGGCAGAAAAAAAAGGATATGAAAAGGGTTTTCAAGAAGGGCTTAAGAAGGGTAAAAATGAGGCTTTGTCAGAACAGAAAACTAAGTATGAAGCCGAGAAAAAGGATTACCTGAACATGCTTACAAGTGAATATGAAAAGGTAAACAACACATTGTCAGAAATAAAGAAGAGTATAGATGAGCTTGATGAAAGCCTGCCCAAATTGATCGTTTCCTTTATAACAGAAATAATAGGTGTTGAAAGAAAGGTAAATGATAAACTGATAGAAAGTGTTATAAAAAATATATTGGATAAATTAAAAGAGTATAGTGATGTTACGTTTATTGTTTCACCTTCAGATAAAGAGACAGTGGAAGATATGAATTTGGGTTATGATATTGAGACAGATCCAAATATTTTAAAAGGCGGTTTGAAAGTTAAAACCAATATAGGGATGATAGATTTTACAATCGATAGTCTTATAAAAGAATTTAAAGAACTGCTTTATGAAGAATTTAAGAGTTCTTAAAAAAGTTAATCCCAAAATTTCTCCTACCCTTCAAGGTAAGGTCACGAAAATAGTCGGGCTTACAATTGAAGCTGACGGGCCCCTTCTTGGAATAGGCACAAGATGTGAAGTAACAAATATTGCAGGGTCAAAGGTTTTAGCTGAGATTGTAGGTTTTAAGGACGATAGAATTGTGCTTATGCCATATGGTGAGAATGAAGGGATTGCTCCGGGGAGTATAGTTAAAAATGTTTCCTACGGAAATGTTGTTAAAGTATCCGAAAATTTGCTGGGGAGAGTCCTTGATGGCCTTGGTAACCCTATTGATGGGCAAGGGGATATTAAAGATTATGAATTGGTACCTGTTTATTCGGAGCCGCCCAAACCTATGGAGAGAGAAATTATTAAAAATGCCATACCTACAGGGATTAAGGCAATAGATTCTTTGATTACAGTTGGCAAAGGACAAAGAGTAGGTATTTTTGCCGGTAGTGGCGTTGGTAAGAGTGTTTTGCTTGGGATGATTGCCAGAAATACACTTGCGGAAGTAAATGTAATTGCTCTTATTGGGGAAAGGGGGAGAGAAGTAAGAGAATTCATAGAGAGGGATTTAGGGGAAGAAGGGCTTAAAAGGAGTGTTGTCGTTGTAGCAACCAGCGATCAGTCTCCGTTAGTGAGAAAGTTAGGTGCATTTGTTGCTACAGCAATAGCTGAGTTTTTTAGAAAACAAGGTAAAAATGTGATGTTTATGATGGACTCGGTGACAAGGTTTGCAATGGCACAAAGAGAGATAGGACTTACCGTTGGAGAGCCTCCCACATCTAAAGGTTATACCCCATCAGTATTTGCACTATTGCCAAAGCTACTTGAGAGGGCAGGCACAAAAAAGGGTGAAGGGACAGTGACTGGGCTTTATACCGTTTTGGTTGAAGGGGATGATATGAATGACCCTATCGCGGATTCGGTGAGGTCTATTATTGATGGTCACATTGTGCTTGACAGAAGACTTGCCGCCAAAAATCATTTTCCAGCCATTGATGTACTTTCAAGTGCAAGCAGATTGATGAAAGAGATAGTTGATGAAGATATATTTGATATGGCAGGAAAAATAAGAGATTTAATAGCATCTTACAATGAAGCTGAGGATTTAATAAATATTGGTGCTTATGTTAAAGGTTCAAATAAAAGGATAGATGAGGCTATTGCTAAAATTGAAAAAATTAACGATTTCTTGAAGCAGAAAGTAAATGAAAAGTGGAACTTTGAAGATTCTATTAAAAAAGTTAAAGAAATTGCAATGAGTTAGTATGAAAAAAGATTTTAAATTGCAAAAAGTCCTTGAATATAGGGAAAGGAAGCTTGAGCTTGAAAAGAAAAAGCTGACCGAGCTTCAAAATAAACTGAAAGAGGCTAATTTTGGTATTGAGAAGATTTTATCCGACATAAATAAAAATATAATTGAAATGAAGGATGCAAGGAATTTTCAGTTTATAAAAATGTATGAACTTTACATAGAAAAGCTCGAAAAAGAATTAGAAGAGCTAAAAGGTTTGAAAAAAAGATTGGAAAGTGATATTGAAAAACAGAAGAAAAGTGTTGTCAATGCCATGAATGACGTAAAAGTAATTGAAAAGCTGAAAGATAAACATATAAAAAATTATCTTATGTATCTCAATAAGGAAGAGATGAAAATGATAGATGAGCTTGTGGTTACGAGGTTTAATAATGAGAATTTTTAATATTATTTTATTTATAGTTTGTGTATTTGGTTTTACGGTTTTTGCAGAAACAATAGACTATAATGAGTTGAAATCTATTGCAGATAATTTGAAACAAAAAGAGGAAATGCTTAATAAAAAGGAAGCAGAGCTTAATAAAAAAGAGCAAGAGCTAAAAAGTTTTGAGCAGTCTTTGATAGAAAAAGAGAAAGAGCTGATTGCTATCAGGGCAAAGTTGGAAGAGCTTTATAATAAGATAAGAGTTGTTGAAGATGAAAACCTCGATAAGCTTGCAAAGGTCTATGGCTCTACTAAGGCCAAATCGGCAGCAAAGGCGATTGTAAAGATGGAGCTTGACAAGGCTGTAAGCTTGTTTCAAAAAATGGCTCCAATGACGGCGGGGAAAATATTAACCGAAATTGCAAATATAGATTCAGAATTTGCTTCAAAAATAAGTGAGCGTTTGACACCAACTAAAAACAAGTTAAAATAAATGATTAGGACTGAAAGATCAATTTTCTCAAGAGCTTTTTCCGAAAAGCAGAGAAGAGAGCTTTTTGACGACAATTTTCTTAAAATTTATCATTTATCTAATTGTTACAATATACCTGTGCTTGAGTTGGATGTGGCACTTTTTTTAAAAAGTATGGTAAATTCTATCAAACCAAAAAATATATTGGAAATTGGTTGCGGTGCTGGTGCTTCCACATATATGTTAAATTATACTAATGAGGTTACAATTGATGCTGTTGATTCAAATCTAATAAGAATAAATCTTGCAAAAGAAAATTTTGCCGGATTTGATAACGTGACATTTCATCACGATTTTGCGGAAAATTTTTTGCAGAATACTGTTAAGAAGTATGATTTTGTTTTTGTGGACTCTGTAAAAAAAGATTATGGCAAAATTTGGTATTACTTAAAAAGGGTAATTTTAAACGGGGCAACTGTAGTTTTTGATGACTTTATGTTGTATGGTTACTTGTTGCAGGAAGATTGCGAGATACCCTACAAATATATGCAAGGGGTAAGACACTTAAGAGAATTTTATAATGAGATTAAAAGTAAATGTAAAAATTATACATTGTTGCCAATAGGAAACGGAGTGATGGTGGTTAATTATGAGCTATGAGTTATTAAGCCCGGCGGGAAATTTCGAGAAACTTGTTTCTGCTGTAAATTTTGGATGCGATGCCGTTTATTTGTCAGGGCAGGATTTTAGCCTCAGGGCCAAGTCAGGGAATTTTAAAAATGATGATTTGAAGAAGGCTTTGGATTTTTTGCACAAAAATGGCAAAAAGGGTTATTTGACAGTAAATATCTATGCGAGAAATTATGATTTTGAAAATTTGCCAAAATATCTTGAGTATATTCAAAATATAGGAGCAGATGCTCTTATAGTCAGTGACCCGGGTGTTTTTAAGCTTGGGAAGGATTTGCATTTGGACCTTCCAATTCATATCAGTACGCAGGCAAATACTACAAACTATATGTCAGTAAAATTTTGGGAAGATATGGGTGCCAGTAGGGTTATTTTGGCAAGAGAGCTTTCAAAAGATGAGATAGCTCAAATATGTCAAAATACTTCTCTTGAAATAGAGGTTTTTGTGCATGGTGCGATGTGCATTTCCCATTCTGGAAGATGCGTACTCAGCAATTACATGACAGGTCGTGATGCAAACAGGGGGGAATGCACACACCCATGTAGATGGAATTATTACCTTGTGGAGGAAACAAGACCGGGTGAGTATTTTCAGATATTTGAAGATGAAAGGGGGAGCTATATTTACAACTCAAAAGATTTGTGTTTGCTTGACCATTTGGACGAATTGATGAATATAGGCGTGAAAAGCTTTAAAATTGAAGGTAGGATGAAGAGTTCAATGTATGTTTCCGTTGTCACGGGTGTTTATAGAAAAGCGATAGATGAGATAATGCAGTTTGGTAAGCTGCAGGATAGACAGAGACTCTTTGAGCTTTTATCTTCTGTAAGCAACCGGCATTTTACTACAGCCTTTTTTAATGGTAATCCTGATGAAAGTTCGATGAATTATGCCACTTCATCTTATGTTAGAAATACAGATTATTTGGGTTTGGTTGAAGAGGTTAAAGGCAGTGAGGTTACTTTTATGTGTAAAGGCAAAATATTAGGCGGTGAAGAAATTTGTGTATTAAATACGGATTTAAATGAAGACAACATAAAAGCTGAAATATATGATATTGAAGGAAGAGCTGTTGATTTTACCAAACCAAACAGCAGGTACGTATTAAAGACAGATAGGAAAATTTATGAAGGTGCTATACTAAGAAGGTACATATGACTCAAAAAGAGTATTTAAGTCTCGTAGATAAGCTAAATTACTACAACTATCGGTATTATGTATTAAATGACCCTATTGTCAGTGATTACGAATATGATATGCTTTTGAAAGACTTGATAGAGGTAGAAGAAAAGCATCCTGAATGGAAGGTGGCGTATTCCCCTTCGGTAAAGATAGGGGCGGATATTGTTGACAGCATTAATACGGTAAAGCATGAAGTGAGGATGTATTCCCTTGATAATGTGTACAATGAGGCTGAGCTTTATAATTTCTTAGCGAGAATTACAAGGGAGCTTGGTGAGAGTGAAATTTATTTTACAGTTGAACCTAAAATTGACGGTGCAGCAATATCAGTTACTTATGAAGAAGGTATTTTGAAGCAAGCTCTGACAAGGGGGGACGGGGAATTTGGTGAAGATGTGACTCACAATATAAAGACCGTAAGGACTCTCCCTTTGAAAATAGAGGAAAAACAAAAGATGATACTACAAGGTGAAGTTTTTATTTCTAAGAAAACTTTTGAGGTAATAAATCAAGAGAGAAAAAAACAAGGTTTGAACCTTTTTGCCAATCCGAGAAATGCCGCTGCCGGCACTTTAAAAGTATTAAATTCCAAAATAGCAAGTGAGCGAAATCTTGATATACTATTTTATTCATTAGCTTACGGCTATTCATCTTCAAGCCATTATGAGAATCTTAATTTTTTAAAAAAGCTTGGATTTAAAGTTAGTAACTTAATTAAAAATGTTAAATTAGCAGACATAACGGATGAAATTAATAAATTACAAAGTTTACGAGAAAGTCTTGAATTTGAGATAGATGGGGTAGTTGTAAAGGTGGATGATATAAACCTTAGAGATAGGTTGGGCTTTACTACCAAATATCCAAAGTGGGCTGTTGCCTATAAATTTCCTCCCACACAGATGACTACAAAGGTGATAGATGTTGTGTTTCAGGTTGGGCGGACAGGTAGGGTGACCCCTGTTGCTATATTAGAGCCTGTAACTATTTCTGGGTCTACTGTTTCAAGAGCAACATTACACAATTTTGATGAAATTAAACGTCTTCAAGTAATGATTGGGGATACGGTTTTTATAGAAAAGAGCGGGGAAATTATACCGAAGATTGTTAAGGTTGTTAAAGAAAATAGAAAAGAGGTAAAAGAGATAACTTTTCCTGATTTTTGCCCCGTTTGTAAGGAAAAGCTGTTAATGGAAGAGGGTGATGTTTCTGCATGGTGCGTGAATTCAGATTGCCCTGCCAGGATAAAATATTCTGTTCTACATTTTGCATCAAGAGATGCCCTTGATATCAGGGGGCTTGGTGACAAGGTTGTGGAACAGCTCGTAGATAAGGGGTTTATTAAATCTATTGCGGATATTTTTGAGTTAGATGAATTCAAGCTGTTACAGCTTGATGGGTTTAAAGAGAAGTCCGTTTCTAACCTTTTAAATTCTATACATGTATCAAAGAATAAGCCTTTTGATAAAGTTCTTTATGGGCTTGGGATTTTGCATGTGGGGAAAAAGACTGCTGAGGTACTTGCTCAACACTTTGAAAGTATTGATAAACTTATGCAGGCAAATATAGATGAACTTATATCTGTAAAGGATATCGGTGAAGTTGTGGCTCATTCTATATATACTACTTGCAGGTTAGAGAAGTTTATTGCACTTGTGGAAAAACTCAAAAGTTTTGGGTTGAAATTTGAGCTTGAAAAAAAGGATATTCCTAATAAGTTAAACGGTAAAAACTTTCTTATTACGGGGAAGCTTTCCAGAAGTAGAAAAGATATGGAGGAGCTCATTAGAGAAAATGGTGGGAATGTTTTAGGTGGTGTTAATAAGGATTTGGATTATCTTATAGTAGGTGATTCCCCAGGCAGCAAACTTGATAAGGCCAAAAAGTTAAACGTAAAAATTATCAGTGAAGATGATTTTATGGAGATGATAAAGTGAATTATGAAGTTATTAGTGAAGGTGATTTAAAAGCCTCGAAGAAGATATATATCCTCTCTGATGGGACAGGTCAGAGTGCAATAAATATTTTAAGAGCATGTCTTATACAGTTTGATGACCCTCAGGCCAGACTAAGTATTTATTCAAAGATTGACTCGGAAGAAAAGATAATAAATGTAATCAATAAAATATCTAAAGATGATAGTTTTGTAGCTTTTACTATGGCGAAAAAAGGTTTAAGACAACTTGTGCATGAAGTATGTCATTCGAGAGGGATTCCACATCATGATATACTTGGTCCACCAGTTGAAAAGCTTCAAAATTTTTTGGGCAAAACGCCTAAGGAAAATCCAAACCTTCTTAGAAAGGTAGATTCTAAATATTTTAAAAGGATTGAGGCTGTTGAGTTTTGTATTAGTCATGATGACGGTAAAACCTTAAAACGAATCCATGAAGCAGATATTGTGCTACTTGGACTTTCAAGGACATCAAAGACACCTACTTCATTCTTTTTGGGACAGCAGGGGTTTAAAGTAATAAATATTCCTATTGTGCCTGAAGTGGAATTGCCGAAAGAGGTGTTTGAGGTGGATCAAAATAAGGTTGTGTGCCTGATAATGGACCCTGAAGTATTGCAAAAGGTAAGGATGGCAAGATTAAAACATTATAAAACATCCAGCAGATACACTGATTTAAGAAAGATATTTGAGGAAGTCGAAATGGTGTACGATTTGGTAAGCAGAAACAGAAGTTGGCATGTTGTTGATACTACAAACAAATCTGTGGAGGAAACCGCAAGGGAAATTATTATAAAAGTTTATGGTCGTGAGCTTGAAATTTAAGCAAAAAAAATAATTATAAAAAACTTGACTTTAATTTTTGATGAGTTTAAAAAAAGGTTATCCGAAGGTCTTCAAAATCCAAAGAAATGTGAAGGAAACCTTACAAAACAAAATTTTTATGTCGATTGACTAAATTATTCGAAAAAAGAGGTGTAGATCGTGAATTTATCCGATTTAAAGGTATGCACTATTGAGGAGCTGGTTGAAATTGCTGAAAAAACAGGTGTTGAAAATCCTCAGGGTTTATTAAAGCAAGAGTTAATTTTTGAAATTCTAAAGGCCACAAGTGCTAACAATGGTCAGATCTACGGTCAGGGTGTTTTGGAAATACTTCCTGACGGTTTTGGCTTTCTAAGATCGCCGGGGTATAACTATCTGCCGGGACCTGATGATATATATGTTTCACCGGCTCAAATAAGAAAGTTTGGGCTTAGAAATGGTGATACCATAGAGGGTGAAATTAGACCACCTAAGGACAATGAGAAGTATTTTGCCCTTTTAAAGATTGAAAAAATAAACTTTCTTGAACCAAATCGCCAGAGAAATCTTTTTGAAAACCTAACTCCGCTTTTCCCTGAAGAAAGACTTAACTTGGAGGCTTTCCCTACCAAGTATGATACCAGAATAATTAATATGATTTCTCCAATAGGTAAGGGTCAGAGGGGATTGATTGTTGCTCCACCTAAGACAGGTAAAACGATGCTGTTAAAATCTGTTGCCAATAGCATTACTGAAAACCATCCTGAAGTTTACATGATTATCTTGCTTATTGATGAGCGTCCGGAAGAAGTTACAGATATGAAAAGGTCTGTTAATGCTGAGGTTGTGAGTTCTACTTTTGATGAGCCTGCTTACAGACATGTTCAGGTATCGGAAATGGTTTTAAATAAAGCTAAGAGGCTGGTTGAAACAGGAAGAGATGTATGTATTCTCCTTGATAGTATCACAAGGCTTGCCCGTGCTTACAACTCTATTGAGCCACCAAGTGGAAAAGTTTTGTCAGGTGGTGTTGACTCAAATGCATTGCATAAGCCTAAAAGATTTTTTGGAGCAGCCAGAAATATAGAAGAGGGTGGCAGTTTGACAATCATTGCTACGGCACTTATTGATACCGGTTCAAGAATGGATGAAGTTATCTTTGAAGAGTTTAAAGGTACCGGTAATATGGAGCTTCATCTTGATAGAAGGCTTGTTGAAAGGAGGATTTTCCCTGCAATTGATATTAATAAATCAGGCACGAGAAGGGAAGAGCTTCTTCTTGATAAGGATGAAATTAATAAGGTTTGGATTTTGAGAAGATTCTTAAATAATATGAATTCGGTAGATGCTATGGAATTTTTCCTTGATAAGATAAAGGGGACAAAAACCAATAAAGAATTTTTGGAATCTATGAATAAGTAATATGATTTTTGTTGATAAAATAGTTTAAGTGTGTTAGTAGAGAAATCTTGCGTAGATATTTTTTATAAAAGGAGTAGAGATATGAAAGAAGGAATTCATCCTGAATATAAGGAAGTAATATTTAAATGTGCTTGTGGAAATGAGATAGTTACTAAGTCCACAGCTAAAAGGGACACTATTGCTATCTGTTCAGCTTGTCACCCATTTTTTACCGGTAAACAGAAATTTGTAGATGCAGCCGGTAGGGTTGAAAAGTTTATGAAAAAATACGATAAAGCTAATACAAATAAAAAATTTAAGTAGATTTGGTAAGAGCTTTGTCTAAAAATGTCGATGTAAAGGTATGTCTTTTAAGGCATACCTTTGATCCTGAAAACTTGGCTGCTTTGGCGGCAAAACTATGCTATACCGATTCTGATATAGATGGCTTGAGTGAGAAGCTTTCTAAAAGTGATGTGGAGTCATTTATTGAAAAAATTGTAAGAATCGGACATCATTCAGTTCTTGAGCATGTTAGTTTTTCATTTGGTATAGAGGGTGTCTCAAGAGCTTTGACACATCAGCTTGTAAGACATAGAATAGCAAGTTATTCTCAAAAATCTCAGAGATATGTAAAGCATAAGGATGGGTTTGAGTATGTTTTCCCCGACACAATAAAAAATAGTGATATAGCGGGAAAATATGAAAAGTTGATGGGAGAGATAGCATCTTTCTATGATGAGTTGGTAAGCTTAGGCATACCAAGTGAGGATGCCAGATATGTTCTTCCTAATGCCTGCGAAACTAAAATCATAGTAACTATGAATGCAAGGGAGTTGTTACACTTTTTTAGGATTAGATGTTGTAACAGAGCGCAGTGGGAAATTCGCAAAATGGCTGAAAAGATGCTTGAAGAGTGCATCAAGGTGGCTCCTTCTATTTTTTCTAAAGCAGGCCCTGGATGTGTTTTCGGTCCTTGTCCGGAAAATGAGTTCACTTGTGGAAAGGCGAGTGAGGTCAGGGAAAAGTATAAAAAATTTCTAAAAGAGAGCGGTAGACTTAACTAGCTCTTTTTCTTAGGTGAAAATATGGGAAAATGTGTAGATATTGGCGGTCAAGCTGTGATTGAGGGTGTAATGATGAGAGCCCCTGAGAGCTTGGTTATAGCTGTTCGCCGTGAAGATAAAAAAATTGTAGTGAAGAAAGATAAGATAAAGATAGATAATAATAAGTTATTTAAAAAACCTTTTCTTAGAGGGTTAATAGGACTTTATAATGCGCTTATTTTAGGCGTTAAGGCACTTAATTTCAGTGCATATCATGCAATGGGGGAAGGGTGTGAAAAAGTCACTAAGAAAGAGATATTTGTAGCAATGGTAATGGGACTTGGGCTTGGTGCACTTCTTTTTGTTTTTCTCCCGCTTTTTTTGACAGAGATGCTAAAGCATATTGTACCAGCTGTTAAGGACTCATTCTTGGTATTTAATGCGGTAGATGGCGCAATTAGGGTAATATTTTTTATTGCGTATATATATCTGATTTCTTTTATGAAAGATATTAAAAGGGTTTTTGAGTATCACGGTGCTGAGCATAAGGCGATTTTTACATATGAAAGCGGACTCCCCTTGACAGTTGAAAATGCCAGAGGGATGAGTAGGCTTCATCCCAGATGCGGGACAAGCTTTTTACTGATTGTTATGATAGTCAGTATTTTTGTATTTTCTCTAATACCCAAAGATTCTCATTTTCTCATAAAATTATCATCCCGATTGATTTTGCTACCTGTGATTGCAGGCATTTCATATGAAGTGCTAAAATTAAGCAGTAAGTATAAAGATAATTTTATTGTAAATATGCTTATAAAACCGGGACTATGGCTTCAAAAAATCACTACAAGGGAGCCGGATGATTCTCAGCTTGAAGTTGCACTTATATCAATAAAAGAAGCACTTGGTGAAAATAATGATTCTGAGGAGTTGATATATGTTTAGTAAGCTTGAGGAAATTGTTGATAAATATAATGAAATAACAGGAATGATAAGTGACCCTGCAATAATATCCGATCAGGAAAAGTATCAAAAACTTGCCAAAGAGTTATCAGATTTAAAACCTATAGTTGAAAAATATGAAGAGTATAAAGCAGTATTGACTGTTATTGACGAAGCTAAAGAGATTCTAAAAAGTTCTGATGATAAAGAGCTGGTTGAAATGGCAGAAATGGATATTGATGAAAATAAAGAAAAGATTGCAAAGTTAACAGAGGAATTAAAATTACTACTTTTGCCAAAAGATCCATATGATGAAAAAAATATTTATCTTGAAATTAGAGCGGGTACCGGTGGTGATGAGGCTTCACTTTTTGCCGGGGATCTTTTAAGGATGTATACACGTTATGCTGAGATGAGAAGGTGGAAAGCAGAGATTGTGGATTTTAACGAGACAGGCGTAGGTGGTTACAAAGAGGTAGTTGTTTTAATTAAGGGGTATGGAGCATACAGCAGGTTAAAATATGAAGCAGGCGGGCATAGAGTTCAGAGGATACCGACTACTGAATCTGGCGGAAGGATTCATACATCTGCTTGCACTGTTGCAGTTTTACCTGAGGCAGAAGATGTTGATATAGAAATAAATCCTACTGACTTAAGGATTGATGTGTACAGAAGTAGTGGTGCGGGAGGTCAGCACGTAAATACTACTGATTCGGCAGTGCGTATTACCCACGAACCTACAGGTATAGTTGTTACCTGCCAGGATGAGAGGAGTCAGATTAAAAACAGGGAAAAAGCGATGAAGCTTCTAAAAGCAAAACTTCTTGAGATGGAGATAAGGAAACAAGCTGAGGAGGTTGCAGAAAATAGAAAGCTTCAGGTAGGTTCAGGTGATAGAAGTGAAAGGATAAGGACTTACAACTTCCCTCAAAATAGGGTTACTGATCACAGGATAAATCTTACTATTTATCACCTTGACAGGGTATTGGAAGGCGAGTTGGATGAGCTTATAGACGCGCTGATAACCTTCGACCAAACTGAAAAGCTAAAACAGGCAGGTCTGTAAATTATAAATGTCTTTTGAGCTGAAAAAAGATGTGCCGATAAAAATAGGGGAGCTTTTTTCATACATTCAGACCTATATTCCACATCTTTCAAAAGCAGCTTCCATAGATCTTTTATCTTATTTGACAGGTATTAACAGAAGCGTTGTGTTGACAAAGCTTAATGAACTTGTCCTTACAAATGAGAAAATTATCAGTACTGTGGCACTAGTCAAAAAAGGATATCCTGTCTCATATCTAAGAAAAAAACACGATTTTTTTGGTTATGAACTCTATATAGATGAAAATGTATTGATTCCGAGAGTTGAAACGGAAACTCTTGTAGAGAACGTTCTTAAACGTGTTGATAGGGGGAAAAAATATAAAATTTTAGATTTATGCACAGGCTCTGGTTGTATATTAATTGCTTTGTTAAAGGAGCTTAAAGATTCTGTTGGTTATGGTGTTGACCTAAGCTATGATGCATTAAAGGTTGCTTGGAAAAATATTTATGACTTAGGATTAAATGACAGGGCTTTTCTGATAAATGGCGATGTGCTTAAAATTGACAGCTTTATTAAAGATAAGTTTGATATTATTACAATGAACCCACCTTATGTTAGCAGGATGGGTGATTATTGTGAATTTATAAAGTATGAGCCGGATATAGCACTTTTTGTTGATGGTGATGATACATTTTTTTATAAAAATATGTTGTTTATATTAGATAAATTATGTAAAAAAGGTGGATTAATTTTTTTCGAGATTGGCGCTAATCAGGCTGAAAGGCTTGCTGAGCTGTATTTTGAAAAAAATATAGAGTTTATTGAAGATTATTTTGGACATAAAAGGGTGATGATTTGGAAAAATTAGTTATAAATGGTGGTAAAAAGCTTTCAGGTGATGTAAAAATTAGTGGTGCCAAAAACTCTGCTTTGCCAATACTTTCTGCTGTGCTTCTTGCTGAAGGTAAATACCTTCTTCAGAATATTCCACAATTAAAAGATATTTCTACTATGCTCAAGCTTCTTGAAACACTTGGTGTTTCATCATTGCAAAAAGAGAATGATGTCACAGTTATCAATACCGAAAATTTAGAGCTTTTTACTGCTGACTATGAGCTTGTGAGGACAATGAGGGCAAGTATTCTTGTGCTGGGACCGCTTTTGGCAAAAAGAGGAAGAGCAAAAGTTTCTTTGCCGGGTGGTTGTGCTATAGGAGAAAGACCGGTTGATTTACACATCAAGGCCCTAAAGCAGATGGGTGCAGATATTGAAGTTGAGCATGGGTATATAAATGCAAAATGCAATAAGCTTAAAGGTAGTATAATAAATTTTGATATTGTCACTGTAACAGGCACTGAAAATATAATGATGGCAGCAGCTTTGGCTGAAGGCACAACAGTAATCAAAAATGCGGCTCAGGAGCCTGAAGTAATAGATTTGGCAAGGTTTTTAAAGGGGATGGGGGCTAAAATTACTGGTGAAGGGACTAAAACGATTGAGGTAGAAGGGGTAAGTGAGCTTAAGTCAGTAGACTACAGTGTAATGACTGACAGGATAGAGGCCGGCACATTTTTGGCTGCGGTGGCTGCTACCGGCGGAAAAATAAAGTTGCTTAATTGTCCTGTATGGGCGATGACGTCTGTTTTGGAGAAATTTTCTGAAATCGGGCTTAAAATGGAAGTTAGTGAAGATAGTATTGTGGCTGTTATGGATAAAAAACCGAAAGCGGTTGATGTGACAACTTTGCCTTACCCGGGATTTCCAACAGATATGCAGGCACAACTAATGGCAGTGATGACTTTGTCTGACGGGTTATCTGTGATTACGGAAAATATCTTTGAAAACAGGTTTATGCACGTATCTGAGCTTAAGAGGATGGGGGCAAATATAAAATTAAAAGATAGGTCAGCAGTAATAAAAGGGGAAGATAAGCTTACAGGAGCTCAAGTGATGGCTTCTGATTTGAGAGCAAGTGCTTCTCTTGTGATAGCAGCACTCGCTGCTGAAGGTGAATCACAGGTTCACAGGATATATCATCTTGACCGAGGGTATGAAAAGTTTGACGAGAAATTAAGAGCTCTATCTGCAGATATTAGAAGAGAGAGAGAATAGATATGCAAGATTATATTACAATTGCACTGCCTAAGGGTAGGCTTGCGGAAGAGACTTTGAGTTTGCTTGAAAAACTTAATATTGTTGAAAAAGGTTGCATAGACTTTAACTCAAGGAAGCTGATTTTTGAAGACAGTAAGAATAAAATAAAATTTATTTTGATTCGCAACATGGATGTCACCACATATGTGGAGTATGGTGCTTGTGATTTGGGTGTGGTTGGTAAGGATATAATCTTGGAAACCAGAGCTGATGTATATGAGCTTCTTGACTTCGGTTTTGGATTTTGCAGGATGTGTGTTGCTGCTCCTGAGAATTTTGATGTCACATATTATCATGATATGCGTGTAGCTACTAAATTTGTTAATATTGCAAAGAACTTTTTTCAGGGTAAAGGTATCTTCATAGAAGTGATTAAACTTTACGGCTCAATAGAGATAGCACCTATATTGAATCTTTCCGATGTTATCGTTGATTTGGTGTCAACGGGAGAGACGCTTAGGAAAAATGGGTTGAAAGAGGTAGAGACTATTATGGAGTCTACGGCAAGACTTATTGCCAATAAAAATCTTCTGAAATATAAGCATGACAGACTTAAAAAAATAATAAATACATTGGAAGAAAACTTATGAAAAGAATATTTGTTTTGTTGATTTTATTTTTAAGTACAGTTGTATTTGCGACACAGATAGACAAGGTTAAAATAAATGGTAACAAAAGGGTGCCTGAATCTAAAATCAAACTGTATACGGTCAGTGAAAAAAGTGAGTTTGACCTTGAGAAGATTGACAGTTCAATAAGGCAGCTTTATCAAACAGGCCTTTTCTTAAATGTTAGCGCTGACTTGGAAGTGGAAGGGGATGAAATTGTTCTTATATACAATGTGTCCGAAAAACCTTTTGTAAATAAAATATATTTTGAAGGAAATGATGAAATTAGCGAGGAAAGCTTAAAAGAAAAGTTGGCTATTAATGAGGGTGAGCCTTTTGACAAAAGAAAAATTGAGGCAACTATAAAAGAGATAAGAAAGAAGTATCAGGATGAAAACTTTTTTAATGTTAGAATTAATTATGATATTGAGGAAAGGGAAAACAATAGTGTCGATCTGATTTTTAGCATTGATGAGGGGAAAGAGGCAAAAGTCTATAATATAGAAATACTTGGAAATGAATTTTATAAAGATAAAGAGATTAAGAAGCTTCTTGAAACTGATGAAAAAGGCTTCTTTTCATGGCTAACAGGGAGTGGAAAGCTTGTTAGTGAGGAGCTTGCACTTGATAGAGAAAGAATCAGGGCACACTATCTCAATAACGGGTTTATGAGGGTCCAGGTGGCTGAGCCTGAAATCATTTATAATGATGATAAAACAAAAATTACATTAATTTTTAGAATTGTCGAAGGTGCTCGCTATAAAATAGATAGTATAAATGTAAAAGGGAATATACATATTGATGAAAAAACACTTCTTGATAGAGCCAGCTTAAAACCGGGTGATTATTTTAGCAGTGAAAAATTTCAAAAAGATATAGAAAGTCTTACCGATGCATTTACTTCAATCGGATATCCCTTTGCTAACGTTGACCCTGAAACAAATGTAGATGATGAGAAGCATATTGTAAAAATAACTTATAATATTGAAGAAAATATGCTTTATAGAATTGAGCGTATAGAGATATTTGGAAATGAGAAAACAAGGGACAGGGTAATAAGAAGAGAGCTTAGTATTGCTGAAGGGGATATTTATAGTAGTGCAAGGATTAAAAATTCAAAACAAAATGTTCAATATACGAACTATTTTGAAGAAGTAACTATGACTGAAGAGCCTTTGCCTGATAACAAAATGAAATTAAAGCTAAATGTTAAAGAAAAGCCTACGGGTACATTTAGTATTGGTGCTGGATATTCTACATTAGATGGCTTTGTGGGTACATTACAGATACAGAAAGATAACCTTTTTGGGATGGGGTATTCTTTGAATTTAAAGGGTGAGTTTTCTTCAAATAGGACTGACTATACATTGAGTTTTACAAATAAATGGTTGTTTGACAGGCCGATAACATTTGGATTTGACGTTTATAGCCTTGAGAGAAGCTATTATGACTATACAAAAAAATCAGAAGGGGTTGCATTAAGATTGGGGCATCCGGTAATCGGAAGAAAACTATATATGTATTACAAATTGGCATATGATGTAGAAGATATTTATGACATAGACACGGATGCGTCAGATTATGTTAAAGAGCAGGAAGGGAAAACCACTACTATAAGTTTTACCCCGACCCTTGCTTATAATACTACAAATCACCCTTTGACACCATCAAAAGGGAATAAGTCAAGGTTATACGTAAAATATGCGGGTGGAGTACTTGGTGGTGATAATAATTATGTTAAAATAGGGCTTGAAAGTTCGCAATTTTTCCCGCTATTTTGGAAATTTGTAGGTATGGTTCATGGTGAGGTTGGCTACTTAACTGCCCTTGACAACAATCCATTGCCTATTGACGAAAGATTTAGATTGGGTGGTATGTACAGTGTAAGAGGTTTTAAATATGGAGATATTTCGCCGAAGGATGAGAATGGTTATGATTATGGTGGAGATAAATATGTGTTGTTTAACGTAGAAGCAGTCTTTCCTATTTCAGAGTCAGCAAATCTTATGGGTGTGATATTTTATGATACAGGTCAGGTTTATGACGAGGGCGAAGCGTATTTTTCATATGATTTAAGGAAATCAGCTGGATTTGGGTTTAGATGGTACAGCCCAATTGGACCATTAAGACTTGAATATGGTAAGAAATTAGATAAAAAAGAAGGGGAATCAAGTGACAGGTGGGATTTCTCAATTGGCGGAATGTTTTAAAAAATAAAAATATATTTGGAGGTTATGTTATGAAAAAGATTTTAGGGGTGCTTTTAGTTTTATCCATGTTTATTACTACGGGAGCTTTTGCGGAAGTGAAGATTGGTGTCGTTAATATGCAAAAAGCCCTTGATGAGAGTGATGCAGGGAAAGATGCTGTTGCTAAGATGAAAAAAGAGTATGACCAGATGCAGCAGGAAATTAATAAAGAGAGCGAAACTTTAAAGAAGATGCAAGAGGAGTTAAACAATCAGAGTTCACTTCTTACAGAAGAAGCTAAACAGAAGAAGCTTGATGAATATCAGAAAAAATTAAAAGAAGTTCAAAGACTTGTAAAAGATGCTAATGATGAACTTAAGAAGAAAGAGCAGGATTATGTGGCAAAAATTGCAAAAGAGTTGGCTGAATTGGTTGAAAAACTTGGGAAAGAACTTAACTATGATTTGATAGTTGAAGCAAAAGAGTCAGGTGTAATGTATAACTCCAAAAAGATTGATATTACGGATATTCTTATAGACAGATACAACAAAGAGTGGCACAAGAAATAACATGCTTTTGTCAGAGATTGCAAAGAAGTTAAATGCTGAACTTGTAGGTGAAGATGTTGAGATTTTAAACTTTACATCTTTAGACATGCCAAAAGATAAGAGCTTGTCAATATTAAACTCAAAGAAAATGATTAGTTTTATTGACAACCCTAATGTTGTGGCTGTTGTAACTACCAAGAAGTTTCAGCAGTATGTTAATAAGCCTGTTGTTATCGTAGATGAAATTAAAAGTGCGATGATAGTATTACTCGATCTTTTTTACCCTACTCAGGAGCATGTCGGGCAAGTATCTGATAGAGCATTTGTTTCTAAAAGCGCAAATTTAGGTGACAATATAGTTGTTGAGCCATTTTCCGTTATTAAAGATAGGGTAAAGATTGGCAAAAATGCCTATATTGGTGCAAACGTTATTATCGGCGAAGATGTTGAAATTGGTGAAAATACAAAGATTTATCCGAATGTTGTGATATATGAAGGTTGTAAAATTGGCGACAATGTTACTATTCATTCAGGTGCTATTATTGGTGCAGATGGATTCGGATATCTGAATACGCCTAAAGGTCATATTAAAATAAGGCAAGTGGGAAATGTCGTGATTGAAGATAATGTGGAAATAGGTGCAAATACAACAATTGACAGAGGTGCTTTGTCGTCTACCGTTATCGGTGAAGGCACTAAGATTGACAATCTTGTTCAAATTGGTCACAACGTTAAAATCGGAAAACATTGTATAATAGTTTCCCAGACTGGGATAGCAGGTAGTACGACAATCGGCAATTTTGTTGTAATTGGCGGACAGGTTGGTATAGCTGACCATGTTAATATTTCTGATGGTGTGATGTTGGCCTCTAAGTCTGGTGTTATGTCGGATATTACTGAGCCTGGAGTATATTCAGGAGTCCCTTTGGTTGAACATAGAAAGTGGTTGAAAAACCAATCTGCACTTAAAGATATAGCAAATACTCTCAAGCAAATTGATAAATTTTTGAAAGGGTGAATTATGGATATTAAAACAATAATGAAAAATTTGCCACATAGGTACCCTTTTCTTTTAGTTGATAAGGTGGTTGAACTTAACGATACATCTATAAAAGCTATTAAAAATGTTACAATAAACGAAAATTTTTTTATGGGGCACTTTCCGGGGGAGCCTGTAATGCCAGGAGTTTTGATTGTAGAGGCAATGGCTCAGGCTGGTGGTCTTATTGCACTTAATGAGCAAAGTGACAAGACTCATGAAGATATACTTGTTTATTTTATGGCAATAGATAATGTCAAGTTTAGAAGGCCCGTTGTCCCGGGGGATGTATTAATGCTTGATGTTGAGTTAGTTAAAAAGAAAAGAAATATTTGGAGAATGAAAGGGGTCGCAACCGTAGAAGGTGAGGTTGCATGCGAAGCCGAATTTATGGCTATGGTAAAGGAGAAATAATGATACATCATACCGCAATTATTGACAAAACAGCCGAAGTTTCGGAAAGTGCAATTATCGGACCTAATGTTTTTATAGGTAAGAATTGTATAATACATGATAATGTTCAAATAGGTGTCAACAGTGTAATTGAAGAAAATACCGAAATAAAAAAAGGTACAATACTGTCTCCGAATGTTCACGTCGGCGGTGCTCCACAGGATTTAAGTTACAAGGGTGAAGATACTAAGCTTGTGATTGGAGAAAATTGCAGGATAAGAGAGTTTACTACAATTCACAGAGCAAGTACCAAGGAAGATTGGATTACTGAAGTGGGAAATAATTGTTTTATCATGAACTCTGTCCACATAGCACATGATTGCAAAGTGGGGAATAACGTTATAATGACGAGCTATGCGGCCCTTGCAGGTCATACACATGTTGGGGATAAGGCAGTTATTTCCGGGCTTACCGGCACTCATCAGTTTGTAAGAATTGGTAAAATGGCTATGGTGGGCGGGATGTCAAGAATTGTAAAAGATGTGCCGCCATTTTGTCTTATTGAAGGGAATCCGGCAATTGTTCACGGACTGAATATAGTTGGTCTAAGAAGAAACGGTGTAGGGCCTGAAGCACGCAGCAGCCTAAAAAAAGCTCTTGCTATATTTTTAGATAGAAGCCTGCTTCTTGAAGATGCCATAGCTGAGATTGAAAAACTTGCAGGCTGTGATGAAGTAGTTGAATTTTGTGAATTCCTTAAAAGTTCAAAAAGAGGGATAACCAGGAGATAATTATGCTAAGAATGGGTTTGATTGGTATCGGACGGATGGGGACATACCATCTGAATTTATATGATGAAATACCTTCTGTAAAACTAACGGCACTGAGTGATGTAGATGCAGAAAACCTTAGAGAAAAAGCAGAGAAATTTAATGTTTATTCCAGTGTTAATTATGAAGATATACTTGATAAGGTAGATATTGTAACAGTTGCCGCACCTACCAAATTTCATTTTGAAATAGTAAAAAAGTGTTTGTTGAAAGGGAAACATGTATTGGTGGAAAAACCAATTACAACAAACTTTGAAGAAGCGGTGGAGCTTTTTGAAATTGCCGAGAAGAATAATCTTGTATTACATATAGGGCACGTTGAAAGATTTAATGGTGCCGTGCAGGAGCTTAAAAAAATAGTAGACAACCCCTATCTTATAGAATCAAGAAGGGTTGGGCCGTATGTTGAAAGGATGAAGGATGACAGCATTGTTCTTGATTTGATGATTCACGATATTGATATCATATTGAATATAATGAATAAGGAAGTTATTGATGTGGAAGCAAAAGGGAGTAAGGTCTATTCAAATTTACCCGACTTTGCATCTGTTAGTTTGGTATTTGAAAACAATGCTATTGCCAATATTCTTGTAAGTAGAATTACTCAAAAGAAAGATAGGACGATGAGTATCTCCCAAGAAGACGCATTTATCCATCTTGATTACACAAGTCAGGATATTAATATTTATAGAAAGGGTCTGTCCCAGCATATATTTGGGAATAAAGAGCTGACATATAAAAATGAATATATATTAGAAAGACTTTTTGTTTATAAAGATAACCCTTTAAAGTTGGAAATAAAGCATTTTATTGATTGTATTGAGGGGAAAAAGCCACGTATAGTTTCTGTAAAGCACGAGTTAAGGTCCCTTAAAGTTGCCCTTGAAGTGGATAAAATTTTAAAGAAAAAAGAGGGCAGGTGTGAGGTAAATCCTTGAAAATAGCTCTACTAGCAGGTTATGGTAAGCTTCCTGTATTTGCAGTGAAGTCATTGCAGGAGGCAAATAGAGATTTTATAGTTATTACCTTTAGTGAAGAGTTCAATCAAAGTATAGAAACTGACGGCATTGTCGTTTACAGTCTTAGCGTAGGTCAGGTAGGTAAGATTCTCGATATTTTAAAGAAAGAGAATGTTACCGATGTCGTTTTTGCCGGAAAGGTTAACAAGTCTCTCCTTTATAATAATTTGAAGTTAGATATGAAGGCAGTTAAAATTCTTTTTTCTCTCAAAGACAGAAAGGACGATACGATAATGAACGCTGTCATAAATGAACTAGATAAAATGGGGATAAATGTTTTAAAACAGACGGATGTCCTAAAAAGTCTTCTTGCAGAAGAAGATATTCTTATAGGGAAAAGCCCAACAAATAAAGAAAAAGAGGATATAGAGTTTGGATTTAAGATAGCAAAAGAGCTGGGAAGGCTTGATATTGGTCAAACTGTAGTTATTAAAAACAAGGCGGTAATGGCGTTAGAGGCGATTGAAGGTACTGATGCAGCAATAGAAAGAGGGTTACAGTTAGCCAAAAAAGGTGGAATAGTGGTGAAAGTAGCCAAGCCTGACCAGGATGAAAGATTTGATGTGCCGACGGTAGGAGTTGACACTTTAAAAAAAATAGCGGATAATAAGGGCCGGCTGTTGGCTGTAGAGGCTGGTAAGACATTTATAGTAGACAAGAAAGAATGTGAAAACTTTGCTAAAAAGAATAGAATAACATTAATCTCGGTGCAGGGGGCATAGATGAAGGCGGAGTATATAAACCCATTTATAGAGTCAACACTTTCAGTGTTTAATACAATGATAGGTATAGAGCCCAAAAAAGGTGAGCTTTATTTAAAAAAAGATGATGAGCCCTCTTTTGATATTTCCGGTGTTATCGGTCTTGCCGGTCAGGCTGTAGGGTCAGTTGTAATTAGTTTACCTGAAAAATTGGCTTTAAAGGTTGTGTCAAAGTTTTTAGGTGAGGAAAAGAACCAAGTGGATGATGATGTTGTGGATGCCGTTGGAGAGCTTATCAATATGGTTGCAGGAAGTACCAAAAAAGTGTTTTCCGAGAAAGGATTGAGGTTTAAAATTTCTATTCCAAATGTTATTGTAGGGAAAGGGCATAAAATAAAAAGGCCATCTAATGTCCCGTGCCTAGGAGTATTTTTTAATATAGATGATGAGAAATTTACGGTGGAAGTAGCTCTTAAAGAAAGCTAAAATAGATGTATTCTATCATTTTTTTTATATTAGGCTTAATATTTGGAAGCTTTATGAATGTGCTAATCTGCAGACTCCCTTACGGTAAGTCAATAGTTTACCCAAGCTCAAGTTGTCAAACCTGCGGACATAAAATAAGATTTTATGAAAATATCCCTATATTAAGTTATATATTTTTAAAAGGAAGATGCAGTAGCTGTAAAACTAAAATATCTATACAGTATCCTTTCGTTGAGCTTGCGACAGGGTTTGCATTTTTATTTGCCTACAAATATTTTGGGGTTTCAGTTTTAACCCTTAAAATGATTGTTTTTCTTTATCTTCTGTTAGTAATTGCATTTACGGATTTTTTTACCTCTCTGGATTCAGATAATTTTGAATGCGGTGTAATTCCGGTTGTTTTGACAAGAGGAGGGATTGTTTTAGGTGTTATTTTATCTTTAATGGTTGCACCAGGGTTAAAGACATTTTTGGATTCATTAATAGGTATTTTAGTGGGTGGGCTTATAATTTGGCTCCCAGGCTTTATATACCAGTTGATTACAAAAAAAGAGGGTATGGGTTTTGGTGATGTGGAACTTTTAGCTATGATTGGAGCATTTCTTGGCTATAAACCATTGTTCTTAATACTTATGCTAAGCTCTATTTTTGGTACAATTATTGGAATTCCAGTGATATTAATTAAAAAAGATAGAAATTTCCCTTTACCTTTTGGACCATTCATTTCTATTGCAACTATTGTATATATATTTTATGGTGATTTCCTTGTAAATTTATATTTAAATACAATGTTTGGAGGATAAATGTTACCGGTTGAAGAACAGTTGAAGGTGATTAAAAGAGGAACAGAAGAGATTATTGTAGAAGAGGAGCTTGTAGCTAAGTTAACATACTCATACGAGAACAATATCCCTTTAAGAGTTAAAGCAGGGTTTGACCCTACAGCACCTGATTTGCATCTTGGCCATACAGTTTTAATACACAAAATGAGACATTTTCAGGAGCTTGGTCATCACGTTATATTTCTTATTGGCGACTTTACAGGTATGATTGGAGACCCTACCGGCAAAAATGAGACAAGAAAGGCTTTATCAAAAGAAGAAGTCTTAAAAAATGCTGAAACTTATAAAGAGCAGGTATTTAAGATATTAGACCCGGAAAAAACTGAAATAGCATTCAATAGTAAATGGATGCTTGAGATGGGGACGACTGGACTTATAAAGCTTGCTTCTCAGTATACGGTAGCGAGAATGCTTGAGAGGGATGACTTTGCAAAGAGATATGAATCAAATAAACCTATAAGTATACATGAATTTTTGTACCCCCTTGTGCAGGGGTATGATTCTGTGGCACTAAGATCAGATGTTGAATTGGGAGGCACAGATCAGAAATTTAATCTTTTGGTAGGGAGGGATTTACAGAGAAATTACGGGCAAAAGCCTCAGATAGCTATTACTGTTCCAATCCTTGAAGGGCTTGATGGCGTTCAGAAAATGAGCAAATCTCTTGGTAATTATGTTGGGATTAACGAGCCGGCCAATGATATGTTTGGTAAAATAATGTCTATCAGCGATGAATTAATGTTTAGATATTATCTTTTGCTAAGTGAAAAGAGCCTTGAAGATATAGAAAAAATGAAGAATGATATAGCATCTGAAAAACTTCATCCTATGAAAGCAAAGAAGGACTTAGCTTATGAGATAGTAAGAAGATATCATGGGGAGGATGGAGCTAAAGGTGCCTTGACTCATTTTGAAACACTTTTCTCCAAAAAAGAGATACCGGATGATTTAGTTGAAGTCAGTATTGAGACTGGACTTAGGGTAATTGAAATTATAAACAGATTAAACTTTGTTAGTTCAAACTCTGAAGCAAGAAGACTTGCTAATCAAGGAGGGGTTACAATTAACGGTGAAAAAGTTGCAGATTTAAATACAATCTTGGAAGCAGGGGAGTACATTTTGAAAGTTGGTAAGCGTAAATTTGCAAAAATAGTTGTAGGTTAGGGAGGAAATTATGGTGTATGTTAAACCGTTTAAGGGTGTTAGATATAACTTGGAAAAGTCTCTTCTGAAAAATGTAATTGCTCCACCATATGATGTCATTTCTAAGGAGATGAAAGAGAGCTTACTTACAAAATCCCCTTATAATATTGTGAAGTTAATTCTTCCTGAAGGGGAAGATAAGTATGAGATGGCTGCTAAGGAGTATAAAGAGTGGAAAGAGGAAGGTATCTTAATAAAAGATCAAAATCCATCATTTTACATATATGAGCAAGAGTACGAATATGCAGGCACAGTTTATGTGAGGACAGGATTTGTTGGGTTGCTAAAATTAGAAGAGCTTGGCAAAGGTAAAGTATTTCCTCATGAAAAAACATTGTCTGGGCCGAAAGAGGATAGATTTAATCTGATGAAGGCCTGTAGGACAAATTTTAGTCAAATTTTTGGGCTTTATATGGACAAAGAGAATAAGCTTGAGAGAGTTTTTTCGACTGTTAAAAAGGATATGGCCGTTTCTTCAGCAGTGGATATTTATGGGGTTAAGAATACATTATGGACTGTAAATGATCCTGAGGTTATTGATAAAGTAGAAAAGTTTATGCTAGATAAGGCTGTCTACATAGCTGATGGTCATCACAGATATGAAACGGCATTGAATTTTAAAAAGTATATGAGAGAGCTGAATGGTGATGACCCTGAAAATACAAGACCTTATGATTATGTAATGATGATGTTTGTTAATTTTTATGATGAAGGGCTCAAAATATTTCCTACACATAGAGTGGTGAAGATTGACGAGGGTTTTAGCGAAAAAGATTTCAAAGAGAAGTTGAAAAATTATTTTACAGTTAAAGAGATTGCAAAGGACGAGAAAGAGCAATTTTTGAACGAGGACAGCAACAAAAAAATAGTGTGGAAACATTTAGATAAATACTATGGTTTAACCTTACTTGATAATGTTTTTGAAGGGCTGCATACTGTTTATAGAAAAGTTAATACTTATATTTTACAGGAAGTAATATTAAAAGAAGCATTAGGTATGGATGAAGAGAAAATTTTAAGAAAAGAGGGGATATACTTTGTTCAATCTGAGGAAGAAATTGAGAAGTTGTCGAAAAAGTTCCCAGTTACCTCTTTCTTGCTTAAAGGGATTGACATAGATATTATTAGAGATATTTCCGAAAATGGATTAGTTATGCCTCAAAAATCAACATACTTTTATCCTAAGCTTCAGACAGGGTTAGTTATTAATGAGCTATAGCGTTTGAAGAAGATAAAACAAATATTTAGCATTTTGGGAAGCTGTTGTAAAAAACAGTTGACAACTTGTTGGGCGTGAAATATAAGAGTCTTTCTAAATTTAAATAGGATGCCAAGGGATGGATTAAGATGTTTGGTGCATTAAACGAGAAGTTGCAGTCTGTCTTTAGAAATATTAAAGGTCAGGCAAGAATTAGTGAAGACAACATAAAGGAAGCTATTAGGCAAGTGCGCATGGCACTTCTTGAAGCGGATGTTAATTATAAAGTAGTAAAAAAGTTTATCCAAAATGTTCAGGAAAAAGCCCTTGGTGAAAAGGTCTTAAAAAGTTTAACCCCAGAGCAAGTTTTTATAAAAATTGTAAATGATGAGCTTACTAATATCCTTGGTGGTGATAAGGATGAGAGTAAGCTAAAACTTAGCTCCAACCCCCCTACTATTATAATGCTTGTTGGTTTGCAGGGTTCCGGTAAAACAACCTCTGCCGGTAAATTGGCGTGCCACTTTATGAAAAATGGCAAGTCGGTACTTTTGGTTGCGGATGATATTTACAGACCTGCAGCTATAGATCAATTGGAAACCCTTGGAAAGCAGTTAAAATGTGACGTTTATGCCAATAGGGATACACGTGATGCGGTAAAAATCGCAGAAGAGGGGCTTAATGTAGCCAAAAAATCGGCAAAAGATGTAATGATAATAGATACTGCGGGAAGACTTCATATTGACGAAGATTTAATGAATGAGCTTGCCGCTATCAAAGAGCATTTAAAACCTAACGAGATACTATTTGTGGCTGATGCTATGACAGGTCAGGACGCAGTAAATGTGGCAGCGAAGTTTGATGAACTTCTCGGTATTACTGGTGTAATTTTGACAAAGTTAGATGGTGATGCGAGAGGTGGTGCTGCTCTCTCGATTAAAGAGGTTACTGGTAAGCCGCTCAAGTTTGTTGGTATCGGTGAAAAATTAGATGCGTTTGAACCGTTTTATCCTGACAGGATGGCCTCCAGAATTCTTGGGATGGGGGATATAGTTACCCTTGTTGAAATGGCACAAAGTGCTATTGATGAAGATGAAGCTGAACAGATAGCGGGCAAGATAAGCAAAGATGGAATGGATTTTAATGATATGCTTCAGCAGTTTAAAATGATAAAGCGTATGGGTTCATTTGAAAGTATATTGAGGTTAATTCCGGGCTTTTCAGCAATGGGTGACATAGATATTGACGAGAAGCATATTAAGAGGATTGAAGCAATTATTTCATCTATGACGCCTAAAGAGAGGAAGTATTATAAAATTATAAATGGAAGTAGGAAGAAGAGGATTGCAAGAGGGGCTGGTGTACAGGTAAATGATGTCAATAAGCTGATTAATCAGCTTGAGCAAACGAATAAAATGATGAAAAAACTTACAAAAAAAATAGGCGGGAAGAATAAAATTGACAAAAAATTGTTAAGAAATATATTCCCAATGCGATAAAGGAGGTGTTAGCTGTGGCTACAAAGATAAGATTAATGAGAATGGGAAGAAAGAAGAGACCTTTTTACAGGGTAGTGGTTGCTGATAGTAAAGCAAGAAGAGATGGAAGATTCATCGAAATTTTGGGGTATTACAATCCTCTTGTTGAGCCTGCAGAGGTAAAAATTGACGAAGAGAAGGCTCTTAAGTGGCTGTCAGATGGAGCTATCCCTACTGATACTGTTAAAAATATTTTAAGTAGGGCAGGTATTATAAAAAAGTTTGCTGAGTCAAAAGCTGCTAAGTAAATGATGGAGGTGCACTGTGAAAGAGTTAGTGGAATTTATCGTTAAGTCTCTTGTTGACAATCCTGACAAAGTAATGCTTGAAGAGGTTGAAGGTGAAAAGACTACTGTAATTGAGCTTAGGGTTGATCCTGCCGACCTTGGCAAAGTAATCGGAAAACAGGGAAGAACTGCAAGATCTATCAGAACTATTTTAAATGCAGCTGGAATCAAAAAAGGCAAAAGAGTAGTATTGGAAATTTTGGAGTAATAAATAAGCCCCGTTTTGGGGCTTCTTTTATAAATCAATAAAGATGAAAATCACAAAAATTGGAATAATATCAGGCAGTCACGGCCTCAAGGGGCACTTTAAGCTGATCCCAAAAACAGAAGATGTTGAAATATTTTATGATTTGGAATTTCTTCTTTTGGGGAAAGATGACAAGATAATGTTTTCCTATGAAGTGGAAGAGATAAGGGAGAATAAAAAGAATTTCATTGTCAAGTGTAAAGGTATTGATGATATAGACCGCGCTAAAAAAATTGCCGGCTTAGCTGTTTATGTTTCCCATGAGATGCTTAGAGAGTATATGGGTGAAGATGAGTGCTACTTGGATGATTTTATCGGTGCAAAAGTTATTACCACTGAGGGTAAGTCTATAGGTGTGTTGAACGATATCTATGATAACGGTGGCAATGAAATTTTTGTAATAGAAGGTGAAAACGGTAAGGAGTATCTTATCTCCAATAATGAGTTTCATGTCCCCAAAATTGATGTAGAAAATAAAATTATCGTAGTTGATGAAGCAGGTTTGGTAAGTGAAGACTTATAATGTAATAACTATTTTCCCGGAAATGATAGATGCGATATTTTCTTATGGCGTTATTTATCAAGGGATTAAAAAGAACCTTATTAATATAAATCCGGTAAATTTACGTGATTTTACTAAAGATAAACATAAGACAGTTGATGATTACCAATATGGCGGGGGTCAAGGGTTGCTTTTAAAACCTGAACCAATATGTGATGCAGTGAAAAGCATTAAAACGAATGATAAAAATACACATGTTATTTTGTTGGACCCCAGAGGGAAAAAATACACTCAAAGTGTTGCACAAAGGTTACTTGAATATGATAGCATTACCTTTATCTGTGGCAGGTATGAAGGGGTTGATGAAAGAGTCAGAAAACTTGTGGTTGATGAAGAGATTTCGTTAGGTGATTTTATTTTGACCGGTGGCGAGCTTGCGGCTTCAGTTATAATAGATTCTGTGGCAAGACTTATCCCGGGAGTGCTTGGAGATGAAATGTCTTTTCATGAAGAATCTTTTAGAGATGGTTTGCTCGAGTATCCACACTATACAAGACCTTATGAATATGAAGGACTTAGGGTGCCGGATGTGTTGGTAAATGGCAACCATAAGGAAATAAATGAGTGGAGATATAAAGAATCTTTAAAAATTACTTTACAAAATAGACCTGATTTGCTAAAACATAAGGCTCTTAAAGTCGAAAGTAGTGGATTTGTGTCCCAAATAGTTGAGAGGTTTGAGAAGGGTGTGAGTCTGTATGTTGCTTTGCTGCACTATCCTATGGTAGACAAACATGGCGATATTGTGGCTACGTCCATAACCAATATGGACTTACACGATATATCTAGGTCATGTAGGACCTTTGGCGTTAAAAATTATTTTGTTGTAAACCCTTTGGAGGCTCAAAGGGAAATTGCCAGAAGAGTTTTAACACACTGGCAGGAAGGTTACGGAGCTACCTATAATCCTAATAGGAAGGAGGCTTTTGAGTATACCATAATTAAAGAGAGTTTAAGTGAAGTAATTGAGTTTATAGAGACTAAGGAAGGATGCAGGCCTGTGCTCGTTGCCACGTCCGCTAAGGATGCCCCGAATAGAGCGAAGCTTGAGCCCTTTCTTAAAGAGAATTTTGACAAGCCCATACTGTTGCTTTTTGGCACCGGATGGGGGATGTCGGAAGATTTGATGAAACTGGTGGATGTAATTATTGAGCCCATAAAAGGTGCTGGTAGTTTTAATCATCTGTCGGTAAGAAGTGCTGTTGCTATATATTTAAATAAGATTAATGGCCTTTTAGGAGGAAATAAAGATGAACAACAAGCTAATTGAAGCTATTGAAGCAGAATTTATGAATAAGGATGTTCCTGAATTCCGTGCAGGTGATACCCTTAGAGTTAACTTTAGGATTGTTGAAGGGAATAAGGAAAGGGTTCAGGCATTTGAAGGGCTCGTTATTAGAATTAGACGAGCTGGTGCAAGGACGACATTTACAGTTAGAAAAGTTGTTGGAGATATTGGTGTAGAGAGAACATTTCCGATGTATTCTCCAAGGATAGAGTCCATAGAACTTGTTAAGAGCGGTAAGGTTAGAAGGGCTAAGCTTTACTATATTAGAGATCTTCGTGGTAAGGCAGCGAGAATTAAAGAAAGAAGAAAAGGCTTCTAAGAGGGGTATTAAAGATGAAGACGACTTGGGCAAAAGCTGATAGCGAAAAAAAATGGTACCTTGTAGATGCAAATGATAAGATTTTGGGAAGACTTGCGACAAGGATTGCCATGATTTTAATGGGCAAAAATAAACCTGTGTATACTCCATTTATGGATACAGGTGATTTTGTAGTAGTTGTTAATGCTGAAAAGATTAAAGTGACAGGAAAAAAACTTACTGATAAAGTCTATTATGCTTATTCAGGATATTTTGGTGGACTCAAAGAAAAAACATTGGAGCAGATGCTTGACAGAAAGCCTGAAGAAGTTATCAGATTGGCTGTTAAGAGAATGCTTCCAAAAAATAGACTGGGAAGACAGATGCTTAAGAAGTTAAAGATTTACAGCGGAAGTGAGCATCCTCATTCAGCTCAGCAACCTGAAAAAATAGAGTTTTAGGGGGGATAGATGGATTATTTTTACGGAACCGGAAGGAGAAAAACATCAGTTGCTCGTGTGTTTTTAAAGCCAGGTAATGGTAAAATTACTGTTAATGGTAAGGCATTTGATGAGTATTTTGAAAGGGCTATTTTGAGACAAATTATTATGCAACCGGTAGAAGTGGTAAAGGGTGCAGGTAAGTTTGACCTTTACATCACTGTTACCGGCGGCGGCAAGACAGGTCAGGCAGGTGCTGTAAGACACGGTCTTGCAAGGGCACTTATTACATACAATCCAGAATATAGAAAAAGCCTTAAGGCAGAAGGGTTTCTTACCAGAGACCCAAGAATGGTTGAAAGGAAGAAGCCTGGTAAACCTAAAGCAAGGAAAAGTTCTCAGTTCTCAAAACGTTAATCAAAATTCAAGGCCGGTTATGTCCGGCCTTTTTTATTGCCTCAAAATATTTATTGAATAAAACTATTGCTTTTTTTATAAAAGAAGACTAATTTACTCCTAAAATAATTGGAGGCATATATGAGATTAGAATTATTAGAGTTAAGAAAAGAGTTGGTAGTTGCTCGGGACTTTGTTGATGAGCTTACGGAAGAGGAAAAAGAAGAGCTTGAAGAAGCAAAAACTTATTATGAAACTCAATATACTAAGCTGTCTGATGATGATAAAAGCTGGTTAGATACTCAATTTAATGAGTGGCTTGAGATTTACCTATCCGAATCAGGCGGTTGCGGAAGCGGCTGCTCCGGTTGTAGTTGTCCTTCCCACTAAAAAGATTTTGAAAGAGGGGTTAATTTAACTCCTCTTTTTTTGCAAAACAGAATGATTGAATTTACTACATCGTCTAGATAGGCTATAAATTTGAACAAAAAAACTTGACATTGATATTTAAAGTTGTTAAAAACTCAGTTCACCTTGCTGCGGGTGAAAGCCTGTGGCTGCTAAACCAGAAGGAGGTAAGATGAGAACATACGAAACACTATTTATCGTTAATCCTGATTTGACTCAGGAAGATGCTGTCTCTGTCTTTGAGAAGTTCAAGACACTTGTCACAGAAAATGGCAGCGAAATTATCAATGATGAGGCATGGGGTAAGCTAAGGCTTGCGTATGAGATTGAGCGTAAGACCGAAGGATATTATTTCCTAATTCAATTCAATTCTGATGTGAATGTTCCTGCTGAGCTTGAAAAAAGATTTAAGTATGACGAATCTGTAATCAGATTTATTGTTATTAAAATTGATGGTAAAAAATTCAAGCTTAAGAAGCGTTCTGATATGACTCAAAGAGCACCGAGAAGAGGCGGAAGGAATTTCAGAAGAGATGGTGGTAGGCAGTTTGAAAAGCAGGCTGATACTGAGAAAGAAGAGGTAGAAACTGAAGCTGATGCTGCTGAAGAGGCACCGGCTGATAATGCAGAGGAATAAAAATGGGATTCTTAAATAAAGTTATCCTACTCGGGAATGTTACAAAAAATCCTGAGGTGAGATATATTCCTGGCTCTGGCACACCTGCTGCAAGATTCGGGCTTGCTGTTAACAGGAGATACAAGTCTGGAGATTCAGTTAAGGATGAAGCTTGCTTTATAGATATTGTTGCATTTTCAAGATTGGCCGAGTTTGCTGGCGAATATATTGTAAAGGGGATGCCAATATTGGTTGAAGGTAGGCTCAGTTTTAGAACATGGGAGCAGGACGGAGTAAAAAGGAGCAAGCATGAAATAGTTGCGGAAAATATTCAGCTTGTTCAGAGAAAGGAAAGTTCTGCTGTAAATGATGAGATAGATACAGTATCAGAAGATATTGTTGACGACGATATACCTTTTTAGTAAATAGGAGGAAATATGAGCTTTAAGAAGAAATTTCAGAAGAAAAAGGTTTGTAGATTTTGCAGTGATAAACTTGATATAGATTACAAAGATTCAAATCTCTTGAGGCAGTTTGTTACAGAAAGGGGCAAGATTATGCCTAGCAGACTTACTGGGACTTGTGCAAAACACCAGAGAAAGCTTGCATCTGCTGTTAAAACTGCAAGAATAGTTGCACTTTTACCATTCACATTAAGCAAATAATTATATGGGTGCCGGCTATAGTCCGGCATTTTCTTTTATGTGGCATCCATTGATAAATTATCTTATTGCTGTTGCCTTATTTTCTACAAACATATTTTTCCCGCAGTTTGGCTTTATTCTAACATTTTTTTCTCCAATTCTCATCCTTAAGTATTTAATGGATGACAGGGTTACTGTAAAAGAGCATGTTGGGGCATTAATTTTAACCTGTAGTCTTGCTTTTTTTTCAATATTCTTTTTTGTATATTTTTTGTTACTATGCGTTTATCCGGCTTTTATTGTTAATTTAATCCTTAATAAAAAAAATAATACAAAGATTGATGTAGTAGCTATTGGCGCACTACCGATGTTTGTTTTTGCACTCATAACAATATTTTTCCTGGATGAATACAGGACAGCAATTATTGAATATATGGCCAAATATATTGATATTGTTACAGAAAATTATAAAAATCAGGGTGGCAACTTTGAATCAAACTCATATTTGCAGTATTTAAAAACTAACAGAGATACGATTGCATACACAATTGTTCATTTGATGCCATCGTTAAGTTTTGTATATTCTGTACTTTTAACGGTAATGTGCCGAAAATATTATTTCAGAAGGCTTAGTCTTCCTGAAGTAAGGTATAGAGTTAATGACAAATTGATAGTTTTTCTTATTGTTGGAGGTTTTTTTATATTATCAAAGGATTTTTCGTATAAATTAGTGTCTTATAACACTCTTATTATATTTACTGCACTATTTTTCTTTCAAGGGCTTGATATTTTAAATTTCTATTTTCTAAAGTGGAAGCTGAGTTATTTTTTAAAATTGATATTATATATACTTATTTTTAGCGAACCGCATATGATAATAATTGTAGCTGTGCTCGGTTTGTTTGATAACTGGTTTGATATGACGAAGATTAGTTTTAAAAGAAAAATGAGCTAAAGGCAGGTTTGTGAGCAATAAGTCAGTAGCTTCCATAGTTAGTATAAGTGTTGCTGTTATGCTGACTGTAGTAAAAGGTATTGCAGGCTTTTCTATTGGTTCGCTTGCACTTTTGTCTTCTGCAGTTGATTCTACACTTGATATTTTATCATCAACCATAAATTATTTTGCCATAAAAAAATCTGAAGAGCCCCCCGATGAAAAACATCCTTTTGGGCATGGCAAGTTTGAATCGTTGGCAACTTTTTTACAGTCTTTAATAATATTGGTATCTGGCGGTTATATATTATACAAATCATATGGTAAGTTTATAACAAAAGGTAAAATAGATAATATAGATTCCGGTCTTTATGTGATGATTTTTTCAATAGTATCTACAGTAGCTCTAACGTTGTATCTGCGGTATGTAGCTAAAAAGTCAGATTCATCAATATTAAAAGCAGATGCGATGCATTATGAAATTGATATACTGACCAATGTAGGAATTTTGATATCCTTCTTTATTATAAAATATTTTGGACTTCATGTTGTAGACCCTATAATTTCTGCTGTAATTTCTTTGTATATTATTTATTCAGCAGTAAAGCTTAGTTTTGAGGTTTCTAAAGATTTGCTTGATGTGGAGTTACCTGAGGCAATTAAAAGTGATATAATTAAAATTTTAGATAGCTTTGATAATTTGCATATCGATTTTCATAGAGTAAGGACAAGAAAGTCAGGCTCTCAAAAGTTTCTTGATTTGCACTTGACTCTGTGCAGAGAATTAAGTATCTCAGACGCACATAAGATAGCAGATACTATTGAGAGAAAATTAAAAAACAAGATTGACGATTTGGACGTTACCATACATATTGACCCTTGCGATATTAAAAGTTGCCCCGGGATTGATGCTTGCAATGATTCCAAATTAAGGATAGAGTTAGATAAACTGAAAAATGAAAGTGGAGGATAAAATGTCAGATTTTGTTCAAAATTTAATTGCCGAAAGACTTGGTGGAAATATGTTTGGTAAGGACACCAAGATTTACAAGTTTGAGAAAATAAAAAGGGCAAAAAAGGCAGCTATTGCCGCAAACCCTGGCAAGGAATTAATAGATATGGGTGTCGGAGAGCCTGATGATATGGCAGATGCTCAGATTGTGAATGTGCTTAAAGAAGAGGCTATGAAAAAGGAGAATAGATTTTATTCTGATAATGGCATACAGGAATTTAAAGATGTCGCTGCAAAATATATGAAGGATAGGTTTGGTGTAGATATAGACACTCAGACTGAGATAAATCATGCTATAGGCTCAAAGCCTGCTTTGGCAATGTTTCCGTTTTGCGTTATAAACCCGGGTGATTACGCATTGATGACCATTCCGGGTTATCCCGTAACCGGAACAATTACAAAATATCTTGGTGGAGAAGTATACAATTTACCACTTTTAAAAGAAAATAACTTTTTACCTGACCTTGATGCAATCCCTGAGGATATAAAAAAGAAGGCAAAGTTACTTTACTTAAATTACCCGAATAATCCTACAGGGGCATTGGCAGATAGAGATTTCTTTAAAAAAGTTGTAGACTTTGCGAAGAAAAATAATGTAGTAGTTTTGCATGATGCAGCTTATATAGAATTGACCTACGGTGAAGAGCAGCCGTCCTTTTTGTCTGTCGACGGAGCAAAAGAGGTAGGTGTCGAAATACATTCACTTTCAAAATCCTTTAATATGACAGGCTGGAGAATGGCATTTGTATGTGGTAATGAAACACTTGTAAAAGCCTTTGCCACAGTAAAAGACAATAACGATTCAGGCCAGTTTATTCCTATTCAAAAGGCTGCAGCTTATGCCTTATCCCATCCTGAATTAGTTACCCCTATTAGAGAAAAATATAAAAGAAGACTGAACAAGCTGGCTAAGATTTTAAAAGATAATGGCTTTTTTGTTAATGAACCTAAGGGGACATTTTACCTTTATTTTGAAATTCCAAAGGGGACTAAGAGCGGTAGGAAGTTTACAACTGCCGAAGAGTTTTGTGATTACCTTATCAGAGAAAAACTTATTTCTTCTGTCCCTTGGGATGATGCCGGTAATTTTATCAGATTTACTGTAACTTTTGAAGCAAAGGATTTGGCTGATGAGGACCGTGTTATAAATGAAATAGCAAAAAGACTTTCTGAGGAAGAGTTTATTTTTTAGTTTTAACGAGGAGGAGTTGTGGATGTAATTTTTATGGGGACACCGCTGACTGCGGTGCCCATTTTAAAAAGTCTAATAGATGATCCTGACATAAATGTTAAGTTAGTCGTATGTCAACCGGATAAGCCGAAAGGGAGAGGGAATAAACTTACCCCGCCCCCTGTTAAAGAGTTAGCCATTGAGCACAATATAGAAGTATTTCAACCTGATAAATTGAGAAACAACGAGGAAGCGTTAAAAAAGCTTAAAAGTTACAGTATAGATTTTCTTGTAGTTGTAGCCTATGGTAAGATTTTACCAAAAGAGGTTTTGGATATACCAAAAAAAGCTCCTATAAATGTGCACTATTCCCTTTTACCAAAATATAGGGGTGCTGCTCCTGTAAATTGGGCTATTATCAATGGAGAGAAGGAGACAGGTGTAGCTACTATGCATATGGATGAAGGGCTTGATACTGGTGATGTACTTTTAGTCGAGAGTGTTTTGATAGACAAAAAAAATACTGAGGAGCTTTTAATAGAGTTATCTGATATAGGTGCAAAGCTGCTTCTCAAGACGTTAAAAGAGTTTGATACGATTACCCCTGTCAAGCAGGATGACTCTAAAGCGACATATGCTCCGATGATGAAAAAGGATGATGGACTTATTGACTGGAATAATGATGCCGAATATATTGAAAGGCTTATAAGAGGTTTTTACCCTTGGCCTTCAGCCTTTACTAAATTGAATAATTTAACATTTAAAATATTTAAAAGTGAAGTTGTGGATGAAGATTATTCTAATATTAAGCCGGGTACTGTTTATGAAATAAACCGTGACAATATCGTTGTCAAATGTGGTAAGAGCTCACTTAAACTGCAGGAAATTCAGCTTGAAGGGAAGAAGAGAATGGATGTAAAAAGTTTTCTTTCCGGTTACAAATTAGAAAAAGGGACTATTCTTGGATAAAAACCTAAAGCCTGAAAAGAAAAGATTATTTATTTTCCTTTTAGGCCTGTCATCTTTAGTAATAATAATGTTACTTGCCTTAGTCTGGTATGTATCATTTTATGGTATAGGAAGATTTTCGGATTTGGCCGGAATAATCTTTTCACTGATTGTGGCTCTATTTGGGATTTTTCTTGGCGTATCTACTTTAATTATTGTTTTGACGGTGGTTTCTGGTAAGCAGACAAGGTTGGCAAAACGAATGAGAGGGCTTGTTACAAGATTTTTATTTCCAGTAGTGCTAAAGGTAGCAAAGATTCTTAAGATTGATAAAGATAAAATAATCAGGTCTTTTGTAGCAGTAAATAATGAGCTTGTTATGGAGTCACTTTTAGGCAAAAAGGTGAGAAAGCCACTTGTTTTATTGCCACACTGTATTCAGTTAGAAGATTGTGAACTTAAAATTACCAGAGATATCAAAGTATGTAAGAAGTGTGGAAAGTGTGATATAAAAGGGCTTGCAAATATAGCAGAGAAATATAATTTAATTATGAGTGTTGCAACCTGCGGAACTATTGCAAGAAGGATTGTTAAAGAGACAAAACCTGATCTGATTATTGCGGTTGCATGCGAGAGGGACTTGTTGAGTGGTATTCAGGATACGTATCCATTGCCGGTTATTGGTGTGTTAAACGAGAGACCTTTTGGGGACTGTTTGAATACAAAGGTAAACATTAATACAATTGAGGAATTAATTAAAAGAATATATATAGGAGGAAAAGATGGGAAACACTCTTAAAACAGTATTTTTTATGACGCTATTGACAATACTGTTTATACTTTTAGGGGGCATGCTTGGCGGGCGAACAGGGATGATGTTTGCCTTTATATTTGCCTTAGGAATGAATTTCTTTTCATATTGGTTTAGTGACAAACTTGTTTTGTCGATGTACAGAGCTAAAGAAGTTACTGAGGCGGAAGCTCCTGAACTATATTCAATTGTTAGAAATTTGGCTCAAAAGGGCGGACTTCCAATGCCAAAAGTGTATATTATGCAAAATCCTGCTCCTAACGCTTTTGCAACCGGTAGAAATCCAAAGCATGCAGCAGTAGCTGTAACTACCGGTATATTGCAGTTGCTAAACAGAGAAGAGCTTGAGGGTGTTATCGGTCATGAGCTTGCTCATGTCCACGGCAGAGACATATTGATTGGGACAATCGCTGCTACATTTGCTGGAGCTATTATGATGCTTGCAGATTGGGCTAGATGGGCGATGATATTTGGCGGAAACAGGGATGAAGAAGATAACCCTTTAGGCGCTGTAGGAGCTATAATTGCCATGATTATCGCACCGATTGCTGCATTATTGGTACAAATGGCAATTTCTAGGTCAAGAGAATATCTTGCGGACCAAAGAGGTGCTGCGTTGTGCGGAAATCCTCTTGCTCTTGCAAGTGCTTTGAAAAAAATATCTTACGGTGTAGAGTCAATGCCGATGGATGCAAAACCTGCAACTGCACATATGTTTATAATGAACCCCTTATCAGGCAGAAGCTTGATGAATCTTTTTTCTACTCA
The DNA here is from genome assembly GCF_020480685.1 of Deferrivibrio essentukiensis. Classification (NCBI taxonomy): domain Bacteria; kingdom Pseudomonadati; phylum Deferribacterota; class Deferribacteres; order Deferribacterales; family Deferrivibrionaceae; genus Deferrivibrio; species Deferrivibrio essentukiensis. The sequence goes on along the minus strand of NZ_JAJAFU010000002.1, from coordinate 144,791 downwards.
CCCTCCTGTAGAGGAGAGAATTAAAAGACTTGAGAGAATGGCTTACGGTGGATAATAACAGAAGGAGGCTTTATAGCCTCCTTATTGATTTTTACTGCGGCAAACTTTCAGAAGATTATTTTGAAGATGTTACTTACCGCAAAATATACAGAAAGATTTACTTTCAAACCTTCAGGCACCTATTATTTATAGAAAAGGCAATCTCAAAGTATTTAAAGAAAGATACCCCTGTAGAGTTATATGCAGCTTTAATATTAGGTGCAGTACAAATTCTTTTTATGGATGATATCCCCCATTATGCTGCGGTGAATGAAACGCTTAACTTACTTAAACCTAAGCAAAGGGGGTTTGTTAATGCTGTTTTAAGGAAAGTAATTTCTGATAAAGAAGTTATTTTAAAAGATTACAATGTGTTAGAAGATTTCCCCGAGTGGATTATTAATAGAGTTAGAAAAACTTTTGGAGAGGAATCGGTAGAAACAGTATTGCAAGCTTATAATACACCGCCCCAAAATTTTTACTTAGACTTAAATGTGTTTAAATTTTTGCCTTATGATGAATTTTCAAAAGTACCAAGCGATGCTTTGGCGATAGATAAAGCATCAGCTTATATTCCACTTTTGAGCAAAGGGTGCAATGCACATAAAATACTTGATGCATGTGCAGCGCCTGGGGGAAAGACTGTTATTTTAAGTAAACTTCACGGTAACTCGCATATAAATGCATTTGAAAAAGATAAAAAAAGAGCTGAAAAACTTAATAAAAACATTCAAAAGTATGGTTGTCAAAATGTTAAAGTTTTCAATGAAGATGTGCTCGGTTTTGAACATACAGATAAGTATGATCTAATTTTACTTGACGCTCCTTGTTCATCGTTGGGTACAATAAGACGCCACCCTGAGGTCAAATTTTTTAGAAATCCAAAATTGCTACAAAAGAATGCATCAAACCAATATAAATTTCTAACAAAATTATCCAACCTTCTAAATGATAAGGGGATTATTATTTACAGTGTTTGTTCCCTTGAACAGGAAGAGGGTGTTGATATCGTAAAGAGCTTTCTTAAAGAAAATAGTGACTTTGAGTTAGTTAAAATTGATGAGCCAGAAGCGTTTCTAAAAGACGGATTTTTTTATTCGCTAATTCATAAAACAGGTTGCGATGGTTTTTTCGGTGCTGTTTTAAGAAAGGTGTGAAATTATAAGATGTATAAAATTGTTGAAGAATATACTTTTATAGTAGAGACCGACTGTAAAAGGGTTGATATCTTTTTGAGTGAACAGCTTTCTAAAACAAGAAGTTTTTGTCAAAAACTTATAGACTTGGGACTAATAAAAATAAATGGCAAAATTGTAGAAAAATCTTCAGTTAAAGTAATTACTGGTGACTCTATAAATGTTTTGATACCTGAAGAGGAAAAACCCAATCTTGAGCCTAAAGAAATTGACTTTGAGATAATTTATGAGCATGATGAATATATTATTATAAATAAACCCGCAAATGTGGTTGTTCACCCTGCGCCGGGTAACTTTGATAATACTCTTGTAAACGGACTTTTACATAAATTTTCGTTTGAAGTAGATGAGGGGGATTTCAGGCCAGGGATAGTGCACAGGTTGGATAAAGATACTTCAGGACTTATGATTATCACTAAAAATTATATTGCTAAGGAGAAATTTGCAGATTTGTTTAAAAATCGCGATATAGAAAAAAAATACAAGTGTGTTTCATGGGGAAAACCAAAAGAAAATACTTATAAAATTGAAAACAATATAGGCCGTCATAAGATTAATAGGAAAAAGATGTGTGTCCGTGAAGATGGTAAGCATGCTAAAACAGATGTTTTTATTTTGGACAGGTTTAATAATGAGTTTTTAGCAGATGTGAAAATTTATACAGGAAGGACACATCAGATTAGAGTTCATATGTCATATCTAGGTTTTCCAATTATCGGAGATGAGCTTTACGGGAATAAAATTTCTTTGAATTATCCCATAAAAAGGCAGGCGCTCCATTCATACTATCTTAGATTTAATTGCCCTTTTGATAATAAATTAAGGGAATTTGAAATAGAAGTTCCTGAAGATATGGCTAAACTTATCAAATATCTCAAACAAAATATGTAGTCATTATAGATTTTTTAAATATAATCTATAGTAAAAAAAGAGGGATTATACAACCATATCCCTTGTCATAAAACGATGTTTCTTGTTGACACTTATTAATGTCTATGATACATAATGCATACTGTATACAAAATACAGAGGTGAGAATATGAGCGGATATCTTCCAATAGCGTTAATGTTAGTAATTTCTGCACTGATAGGTATTATCAGTGTGAGTGTAGGTTTTTTGATAAGACCTAGGAAACCTGAAAAGGTTAAGTACAGTGTTTATGAATGTGGTATGCCGGAATTTAGTGACGCAAGAAAGCGTTACAACGTAAGGTTCTATGTAATTGCTATGCTTTTTGTTATTTTTGACGTGGAGACAGTTTTTCTTTTCCCTTGGGCGGTAGCATTTGATATGTTAGGGATATTTGGTCTGATTGAAATGATTTTGTTTATCGTAATTTTAGTATTTGGTTACTTCTATGCTTGGAAGAAAGGAGCGTTAGAATGGGCTTAATGGAGCATAAGTTTTCAGATAACATTATTACTGCTACTGTTGATGGTGTTATAAACTGGGCTAGAAGGTCTTCCCTTTGGCCGGTTACATTTGGTCTTGCTTGTTGTGCTATCGAGATGATGGCTGTTGGTGCTTCTAAATATGACCTTGACAGACTTGGCGTAATATTTAGGGCTACCCCAAGACAGGCTGACCTTATGATTGTTGCCGGTACCGTGACCAGAAAAATGGCACCGGTTGTAAGAAAAGTGTATGATCAGATGCCTGAGCCAAAGTGGGTTATAGCGATGGGAAGCTGTGCTACCAGTGGCGGTATATTTGATACCTACGCAACAGTCCAAGGGGTAGATGAGATCGTTCCTGTTGACTTTTATATCCCAGGTTGTCCTCCAAGGCCAGAGGCGCTACTTGATGCGATTGTTGCATTGCAGGAGAAAATTAAAGGCAACAAGGTCTTGAGAAAGTGAGGTGTATGATGGGATTTGAGAGTTTGTTGAAAGAATTGTCTGCAAAGTATGAAGGCAAGATAAATGGCTACAGCCAGTATGGTTGTAACTTTATAAATGTGCCGGCTGAAATAGGCAAGGATGTTTTGAGAAGTCTGAGCAGTGAGTTTGGGTTTAAGTATCTTGCAGATATCGTTGCTATTCATTGGCCGAAGAAAAAGGAAAAGTTTGAGCTTTCATATAATTTGCTTAATGTAGATGCAAGATTGAGAGTTTTCGTAAAGATTGCATTGGTTGAACCTGAGTACGAAACAGTGACAGATATTTGGAAATCGGCAGATTTCCTTGAAAGGGAGCAGTATGACTTGGTAGGTGTTACTTTTAAAGGTCATCCTGATTTAAGAAGAATCCTTATGCCTGATTTCTTTGAGGGACATCCGCTGAGGAAAGATTATGGTTTGAAGGATAGAAAGTGGTTTAATTCGGCGGATGAACAAAACCTTGGTATTAAATTTACAAAATAAGGTTTGGGGATAGATTATGGAAAATATAAGCGTAAAGGATAATTTGAGTGAAATAATAACGGTCAATATGGGGCCTCAGCACCCAAGTACACATGGTGTTTTGAGGCTTGTAGTTGATCTTGACGGCGAGACTATCGTGGATGTGAGACCTGACATAGGCTTCCTTCACAGAGGTGTAGAAAAATTAGCTGAAAATAGAACTTACCATCAATTTATACCTTTAACTGACAGACTTGACTACCTTTCTCCTTTGTCAAACAATTTAGGTTATTGTTTGGCTGTCGAGAAGTTTTTTGGTGTAAAAATACCTGAAAGGGCTGAGTATTTGAGAGTTATTTTTGCGGAGCTTTCAAGGGCTGCAAGTCACCTTGTATGGATTGCTACGCATGCTCTTGATATAGGTGCCATGACTGTATTTTTGTATGCTTTCAGGGAAAGGGAGCTCATTCTTGATATGTTTGAAATAGCAACAGGCCAAAGGATGACGAGCTCATGGATTAGAATTGGAGGTATTAGAGAGGATGTGCCACCTCTTTTTATGGAAAAGTTGGCTGAATTTGTATCTATATTTGATGAAAGAATAGATACTTATGAAAGGCTTTTGACTAAAAATAGAATTTGGCTTATGAGGACTAAGGGGATTGGTTACCTTTCTAAAGAGGATGCATTAAGTTATGGTGTTAGCGGTCCTATAATGAGAGGTTCTGGTGTTGACTTTGACCTCAGACGTGATGAGTCATATGGTATATATGATAGGTTTGAGTTTGATGTTCCCGTTAGGCAGGAAGGGGACATATATGCGAGATATCAGGTAAGGATTGAGGAGATGAGGCAGTCCAACAGGATTTTAAAGCAAGCTTTAGAGCAGATTCCCGAAGGACCTGTGATGACCGATGACCCGAGAGTGTCAATGCCTTCTCATCAGGAAGTATATGAAAGGATGGAAGCGCTTATTAGAAGATTTTACCTTATATCAAAAGGCTTTAAGACTCCAAAGGGTGAAACCTATGCTTGTGTGGAAGCACCTAAAGGTGAGCTTGGTTATTATATAGTAAGTAATGGTGAAGAGAAACCATATAGATTAAAGATTAGGGCGCCCTCTTTTGTTAACCTTGGTGCAGTAAATAAAATGGCTAAGGGTGCTATGGTAGCTGACCTGGTCGGTATAATCGGTAGCGTAGATATCGTTCTTGGTGAAATAGATAGGTAGGTGCAATATGTCTGATAAAACTTTAGAAACTCAAGAAAACCAAGAAGAAGTTTTACAAGAGATAGACTTAATCGGCGTTGATGAAATTTGTGCTAAGTATGCCGGCAAGAAAGGTGCGGTTATTCCGGTTTTACAACAGGTCCAGGAGCATTATGGGTATCTTTCAAAAGAGATGATAGAGAGAATAGGTGAAAATATCAATGTTTCTCCCCACCAACTTTATGGGGTTCTAACCTTCTATGCCCAGTTTTATACAACACCTAGAGGTAAGTATGTAATTAGGGTATGTCGTGGTACTGCTTGCCACGTAAAAGGTTCAGGAAGGATATCTGAAGTGGTTAAGGAAGAGTTTGGAATAGGTAACGGAGAGACTTCTGACGATCTTAAATTTACCTTGGAAGAGGTTTCCTGTATCGGTGCTTGCGGTATGGCTCCCGTTATTATGATAAATGACAAAACCTATGGCAACTTGACCCCTGAAAACGCAAGAGCGATTTTCAGAGAATATGCTAATAAAGAAGAGTAGGGGTAAAACATGGGTGAATATGTAGTAGAAAATTTGGAAGTTCATGTTTGTATGGGTACAGCCGGAGTTGCTTCCGGAGGTACTGAAGTAATGGAAGCTTTCAGAAAAGCGTTTGAAGATGCGGGGCTTCCAGCCGAAGTAAAGGAAAGAAATTGTAAAGTCAAGGCTACAGGTTGTAGAGGTCTTTGTGCTAGAGACGTTCTTGTAGATATTTATATTCCTGGCAAAGAGCCTGTAACATATGAGCATGTTACGGCGGAAATGGTACCGACCATTGTGCAAGAGCATGTCGTCGGTGGAGAGGTTGTAGCTAAATGGGCTGCAAAAAAGGATTATTATGAATTCTATGAGCATCAAAAAAGGTATGTTTTGAAAGACTGTGGCAAAGTTGATCCCGATAGTATAGATGACTATATTGCGCATGGTGGTTATGAAGCTATTAAAAAAGTATTAAAAGAGATGACCCCTGAGCAGGTGATTGAAGAGGTTAAAAAGTCAGGACTTAGAGGTAGAGGGGGCGGCGGTTTCCCTACAGGACTTAAGTGGACTTTTTGTAGAAATTCTCCCGGGGATTTAAAATATCTCATCTGTAATGCAGATGAAGGTGACCCAGGTGCATTTATGGATAGAAGTATTATAGAGGGTAATCCTCATGATGTAATTGAGGGGATGCTTATTGCAGCTTATGCTATTGGCTGTAAAGAGGGTTATATATATTGTAGAGCGGAGTATCCACTTGCAATTCAAAGAGTAAAAAGAGCCTTGAAAGTAGCTGAAGAAAGAGGCTTCTTAGGCAAAAATATATTAGGTACGGACTTTGAGTTTCATCTTCACTTGAAAGAAGGTGCCGGAGCGTTTGTTTGTGGAGAAGAAACTGCTCTTATGGCTTCTATTGAAGGGGAAAGAGGGATGCCTCGTTCAAGGCCACCATTCCCAGCTGTAAAAGGGTTATGGGGTAAGCCTTCAAATGTAAACAATGTTGAAACTTTTGCCAATTTGCCGATGATTATCTTGAATGGTGCAGATTGGTATGCTTCAATTGGTACCGAAAAATCTAAAGGTACAAAAATCTTTGCCCTTAGCGGTAAAGTTAAAAGTACAGGCCTTATAGAAGTCCCAATGGGTATTACTGTTCGCCAGCTTATCTTTGAAGTCGGTGGAGGTATCCCAAAAAAGAGAAAGTTTAAGGCTGTTCAGCTTGGTGGTCCTTCAGGTGGTTGTTTGCCTGAGAGCTTGCTAGACACACCAATTGACTACGACTCTCTTATTGCTGCCGGTGCAATGATGGGTTCCGGTGGTGTTGTTGTAATGGATGAAACAAACTGCATGGTTAATGTGGCACACTTCTTTTTAACATTTACTCAGCGTGAGTCATGCGGTAAATGTATTCCGTGTAGAATAGGGACAAAAACAATGCTTGATATACTTGCAAGGATTACAAAAGGTCAGGGTAGAGAAGGTGATATAGAGCTTCTGGAAAGTTTGGCTCAAGATATTAAAGTCTCTTCGTTATGTGGTTTGGGACAGACTGCACCTAACCCTGTTCTTACGACAATCAGATATTTCAGGCATGAATATGAGGCTCATATTAAAGAAAAAAGGTGCCCGGGTAGAGAATGTACCGAATTAGTAAAGTTTGAGGTACAAGAAGACGCATGTAAAAAATGTGGTATCTGTTTTAAGGTGTGTCCGGTAAATGCAATTACCTGGGAAAAAGGAAAAGTGGCATACATTGACAAGAGCAAGTGTGTTAAATGTCGTGAATGTATTGTAAACTGTCCTTTTAACGCAATAGATTAAGAAAAGAGGGTGAGCGTATGGTTACCGTTAAAATAGACGGCAGAGAAGTACAGGTAGAGCCAAATAGCACGATTTTACAAGCTGCGGAAAAAGCTGGTGTCCATATTCCGGTATTATGTCATCATAAGACATTAAATCCGTTTGGAGCCTGCCGTGTTTGTTTGGTCGAGGTTGTTGGAAACCCTAAGCTTATGACTGCCTGTACCACACCTGTAACTGATAAAATGGAAATAGTTACACAGAACGAAAAACTACAAAAATTGAGAAGAACGGTTATAGAGCTTCTCCTTATCAACCACCCGTTAGACTGTCCTGTTTGTGACAAGGGTGGGGACTGTATGCTTCAGGATCTTACATTTGAGGTTGGCCTTACGAATGTAAGGTTTGACCCGAAACCAAACGATACGCCATTTGACCACACAAACCCATTTATTGAAAGAGATATTGATAGATGTGTATTGTGTGGAAAATGTGTAAGGATTTGTGACGAAGTTGTTAATATTCAGGCAATAAGCTTTATAAACAGAGGTACGGAAACATACATTGGGACCTCATTTGACCAACCGTGGAATTGTGAATACTGCGGTCAATGTATGAGCGTTTGTCCTGTCGGTTCATTGAATAACAGGGTATATTTGTTTAAAAACAGACCTTGGAATCTTGAAAAGACAGAGTCTGTTTGCGGTTTTTGTTCATGCGGATGTTCAATTATAGTTGAGCATGAAGATAATGAAGTTTATAAAATCTCCGAAGATCCTGATTTAGGCGTAAACCATGGCTTTTTATGTGCAAAAGGGAGATTCGGGTATGAGCTTATTAACTCGCCTGAAAGGGAGAAGACTCCAAAGATTAAAAAATCGGGGGAATTTTCAGAAAGCAGCATAGAAGAGGCAATAGAATATGTTGCCGCTAAAATAGGTGAAATAAAAGGTAAGTATGGTGCTGATTCGATTGGGGTATTGGTCTCTCCAAGAGTAACTAACGAAGAAGCATTTCTTGCTCAAAAATTTGCCAGAGAAGTAATCGGAAGTAATAATGTTTTCTCATTTGAAACAGTTAATGCTTTGCCTGAAGGCACATATGAGGATGTGGAAAACTCTGACAATCTGGTAGTGCTAAACATAGATGTAACCGAGTCAAATCCTGTGCTTGGTTATGCCGTAAGAAGAATGGGCAGAAAAGAAGAGACTACACTTAGTGTATTCTACCCAAAAGTGACTTCACTTAAGAGAGTAGCAACCAACTTTTTTACCGGCAAGCCGTCAGAGGTATATGAAAAGATAGAAAATTTTGTAAATGGCCTTAAAGGTGATGGAGAATTTAAAGATTTGGCAGAAAGTTTTAAAAGTGCCAAAAAACCAGTTTTAATCTATAATCCATACGATGAACTCGATTTATATTATGTTAATGAGATAAAATCGCTGGTTAGCAATGTAATTACAGTACCTTGCAAAATTAAGAACAACTCTCAAGGTATTATAGATATGGGTTGTACCCCTTACTATAAACCGGGTTATGTAAAAACAGAAGCACAGGCTGATTTTCGAAAGGTGTTGGAAGATGGTAGCTTAAGGGCACTTGTAATCTTAGGTGAAAATCCTCTATTACACCCTGAGTATAGTGACCTTGGCGATATTTTAGGCAAGCTTGACTTTTTGGTAGTTACAGATCCGTTTATGAGTGAAGTCGCGGAGCTATCTGAAGTATATATACCTGTATCACTTTTTGCTGAAAAAGATGGTACATTTACTAACTTTGAGGGAAGGGTTCAGAGCTTAAACAAGGCTGTAGACAATGGAGTAATATCTGATCTTGAGTTTTTGGCATTACTATCTGCAAGGTTAGGCGTAAACCTTCCTAAAGGTATTGATGAGGTTCAAGATTTAATCAGAAAAGAGGTGCCGCTATACAATGATGTTGATTTTAATGGTGGAACAGTCAAATATCCGTTTGTGTTAGACGGAGCATTTGCTCTTAAAAAGGTTTCGCCAAAAGGTAAAGGAAAATTTAAAGTTTTTCCTGGTTCATTAAGACTTCATTCAGGTTCATTTACAAGAAGGTCTAAAGATCTGAGCAAAGTATATGCGGAGCCGGCAGTCGAGATAAGCATCTCAGATGCCTCTAAGCTCAACGTGACCGATGGGGATTATATAATTTTGAAGTTTGAAGATACAACTAGAAAGTTTAGAGTTGCTGTAGTTAAAGGTATGCCGGATGGTGTTGTTTCTTTGCCTAATGATTTCAAAGAGACAGCTGATCTCTTCCACAAAGGGAAGTATTTAAAGGTAGATTTAGTTAAACATAATGGATAATAAATTACAGGAAGCTTTGAGGATGTATAATATGGGAAACTATTCCGGAGCAATTGAGATACTTAGTGGGTATATACAGGACAGTAAAGATAGTGATGGTTTAGCCAATTACTATCTTGGTCTTTCCTTGTATGACTCAGGCAGACTCAGTGAGTCGGAGAGGTATTTTAAAAATGCAGTTTCCCTTAATCCAAAAAGTGCCAAATATTATTATAGGCTTGGGCTTGCATGTGCAAGGCTGATGAAGTTTTCCGAGGCGATACAATATCTATCTAAGGCGTTAGAGTTGGCTGAAGATAATATGAGAGCCAAATACATGCTAGGGACAGTCTATTTTAAGATTGGTAACCTGCAAGAAGCAAAAAAAATATTTAATGAGATTAAAGAGAATAATGAAGAAAATGCAGCAGCTGTATATTATTTGGGGTTATGTGAGTACTATTTAGGTAATATTAAAGAAGCAGAAGAGCTATTTAAAAGGACTCTGGCGATCAACAGTGACTATTTGGATGCTTATAAAAAGCTTGGCGATTTATACTTTACAAGGCACGATTATGAAGAGGCATCCAAATGTTATTTTAAGGCATACAGCAGAGGGATAATGGATATAACACTATTGCTTAATTATTCCTTAGCTCTGATAGGATTGTCGCAATATGGCGAGGCAGAAAAAGTCCTTGAAACTGCAAGTAAAAATTATCCTAATAACCCCGAAGTTGAAAAGTTGGTTGAAGTTTTTAAAGATATAAAAAAATTATAAGAGGTTGGCTATGCTTTTACAGATTCTCTTAGTAGTAATCAAAATCCTAATCGTTATCACAGTTTTACTTTTAGGTGTAGCCTATATGACCTGGCTTGAAAGAAAAGTTATTGGTCATATGCAGGTAAGGCTTGGTCCGACACATGTAGGTTGGAAAGGTTTGTTGCAGCCTATAGCAGATGGACTGAAACTTGTCGCTAAAGAGGACATAGTTCCTGATATGGTTGATAAGCCGGTTTATATTATAGCTCCGCTATTAAGCTTAATTCCGGCGTTATCAGCATTTGCGGTTATCCCTTTTGCTGATAAGTTTACACTGTTTGGCTATCAGATCCAGCCATACATCAGTGATGTCAACATAGGTCTTCTTTATGTGTTAGCTTTGTCATCTGTTGGTACATACGGGCTTATTATGTCTGGATGGGCGTCAAACTCAAAGTATGCGCTTCTTGGAAGTTTGAGGTCTTCAGCGCAGGTTATTAGTTATGAGACTGCAATGGGACTTGCCCTTATTGGACCGATTCTTTTGGCAGGCACTGTTAGCCTTAAAGGGATTACTGAGGCTCAGGCTGGAGGGCTATGGTATATAGTTCCACAATTTGTGGCATTTGTTGTATACCTTATCTCTGCAATAGCCGAAACAAACAGGGCGCCTTTTGACTTGCCAGAGGCAGAGACAGAGCTTGTTGCTGGTTTTCATGTGGAATACTCAAGTATGAAGTTTGCAATGTTCTTTTTGGCAGAATATTCAAATATGTACGTAGTTTCTTCAATAGCTGCAATAGTTTTTCTTGGTGGATGGAATGGTCCTGTTTTACCGGGATTTGTATGGTTTGTGTTGAAGGTTTTATTCTTCATGTTCTTCTACCTGTGGCTAAGGGCTACATTGCCAAGGCTTAGGTTTGACCAGCTTATGGCGCTTGGTTGGAAAATATTGATACCTATTGCCTTAGCAAATATAGTTATAACATCTATAGTTGTTTATGTGATAAGGTAGGGGGTGCTTAATGAAGAATATATTTGATACGATATTTTTTACTGAAATATTCCAGGGCTTAGGTGTAACTCTTAAGCACATGTTTAAAAAGCCTGTAACAGTCAGGTACCCTTATGAAGAGTCCCCTATCTACAAATTTAGAGGGATTCATTATATGAATGTCGATGAGAGAGGGGTGAGCAAATGTGTTGGTTGCTACCTTTGTGAAAAGGTCTGCCCTGCTGAATGTATTCATATAGAAACAGATGCCGGTCCTAACGGTGAGAGATTGGTAAGGAAGTTTGAAATAGATTTATCAAGATGTATTTACTGTGGATTTTGTGAAGAGGCTTGCCCTAAAGATGCAATTCACATGAGTGACAGGTATGATACTGTAGATAGCACCAGGGATAATTATATTATCAACATGAGATACATGGTAGAGAATAGGAAAAATGTCAAAGGAGAATAGATTATGGAACAGGTGATTTTTTATATTCTTGCGTTTGTAGCTATAGTTTCGTCCCTGTTTATGATAACTAGGAATAACCCTGTGCACTCAGCATTATGGATGCTTCTTACTTTTTTTGCAGTTGCCGGAATCTTTGTACAATTAGATGCAGAGTTTGTTGCTGCAATTCAGGTATTGGTATATGCAGGGGCAATTTTGGTTTTATACCTGTTCGTTGTTATGCTTCTTAACCCTAAATCACATGGGTTTATAAAGGTTCCGTTCAGGTATGTAATCGGAGTTGTCGCATCTATTATAATAGTGTTTCAGGTGCTTATGACTCTTAAAAGCTCTGAAGTAATTGGTAAACTTGGATGGGTAACTCCTCAGTTGGCGCAAGAACTTGGTAATGTTAAAATGTTCGGTAAAGAGCTTTTTACGACCTATTTGGTGCCCTTTGAAATTGCATCTATATTATTGTTAATAGCAATGATTGGAGCAATAGTTCTTGCTAAAAAGGATTAAGGAGGAGGGTTTATGACTTTACAGCATTATTTAGCACTTAGTGCAATTATTTTTGGTATAGGGATGACTGGAGTTCTTGTAAGGAGAAACTTGATCGTAATGTTTATGTCATTAGAGCTTATGCTTAATGCAGTAAATATAAATTTAGCAGCATTTTCTAAATATTTACATGCAATGAACGGCCAAGTTTTTATAGTTTTTGTTATGGCAGTTGCTGCTGCTGAGGCTGCGGTCGGTTTAGCCCTGATCATTACTCTCTTTAAAAATAAAGAGACAATTAATGCAGATGAAGTAAACTTTTTTAAGGGATAGGAGATAATGATGATAGAGTTATTAATTCTGTTGGCACCTTTAGCAGCCCTATTAATTAATGGTATATTCGGAAGGCTTTACATTAAAAACAATGCTCATTACATTGCAATAGCAGGTGTTCTTGTGTCTCTACTTGTTTCTCTGATTACTTTTGTCAGAGTCATGGGGGGACATACTGTAGATACTGTAGTATATGAGTGGGTTTTAGCCGGAGATATAAAGATACCTTTTGGAATACTTGTAGACCAACTAACGGCTTACATGCTTGTGGTGGTAACTTTTGTAAGTACTATGGTACATATATACTCCATTGGCTACATGCACGATGATCCTGGTTACTGGAGATTTTTCACATATCTTTCAATATTTACATTTTCAATGTTAGTTCTTGTATTAGGTAATAATTTCCTAATGCTTTTTGTTGGTTGGGAGTTAGTTGGACTGTCCTCTTACCTTCTTATCGGTTTCTGGTATGAGAAGAAGAGTGCAGCAGATGCCAACAAAAAGGCATTTGTAGTAAACAGGATAGGGGACTTTGGTTTTTATGTTGGCTTGCTTTTAGTGTTGGTAACTTTTAGAAGTCTAAACTATTCAGATGCCTTTAATCATGAAGCGATAGTGCATGTTAAAGAAGCAACATTTAAAGTTTTTGGTGCGAATTTAAGCCTATTGGATTTAATGACTTTTGGGCTTTTCTGCGGTGCAATTGGCAAATCTGCCCAATTTCCACTTCATGTGTGGCTACCTGATGCAATGGAAGGTCCTACACCGGTTTCAGCCCTTATACATGCTGCTACAATGGTAACGGCAGGTGTTTATATGGTTGCTAGGTGCAATCCATTATTTGCTGAAGCCCATATTACAAGTAATATAGTCGTCTATATAGGTATGTTCACTGCATTATTGGGTGCTACAATAGGTCTTACTCAGTTTGACCTTAAGAGAATCCTTGCCTACTCCACTGTTAGTCAGCTTGGATATATGATAATGGCTACTGGTGCAGGAGCATACATAGCTGCAATTTTCCACCTTTTTACTCATGCATTCTTTAAAGGGCTTCTTTTCTTAGGTTCAGGTAGTGTAATGCATGCAATGGAAAATGATCTTGATGTTAGGAAAATGGGTGGACTTAAGGCTAAGATGCCTATTACAAGATGGACATATTTAATAGGATGTATGGCAATTTCTGGTGCGGTTCCATTGATGTCAGGGTGGTTCTCAAAAGATGAAATCCTTGCAATGACATTTGCAAGCGGACACTATTTCCCATGGTTTGTGACAGCTGTTGTTGGTGGAATGACTGCATTTTATATGTTTAGGTCATACTTCCTTGTATTTGAGGGCACACCAAGGGATAAACATAAGTTTGATCATGCACATGAATCACCACTAACAATGACTGTTCCATTAATATTACTTTCTATACCAGCAATTTTCGCTGGACTAGTGTTTGGTCTTCCATTAGAAAATGGTATTATCCATAAAATGCTTTCTCATGTTGTAGCTGGTCATGGTGAAGGCGGACATCATCTAAGCCATGCAACAACATATGGTTTAATGGCTCTTTCAACCGTTATCGGTATAATAGGTATTTACATAGCTTATGTATTTTATGTTCAAAAACCGGATGTATTGCCTGCTAAGACTGCTAAGGCTGCAGGTCCGATTTACAAATTATTCTACAACAAATGGTATTTTGACGAGATATATCAGGCATTCATAATTAACCCATTGGTCATGATATCAAAATTCTTATGGAAAGGTTTTGATGCCAATGTTATTGACTTTATTGTCAATGCATTCGGATGGGTGGCAAAGTTTCTCGGTAGCGTGCTTAGACATCTACAGACCGGGAGAATTCAAACATATATATTTAGCATGGTAGTAGGTGTCATCCTGCTGCTAACAATATTCTACATAGGTTAGGGGGCAGAGTATGATGGCGAATATTTTGACTATATTAATCTTCTTCCCGGTTTTAGCTGCATTCTTTCTCTTCCTCTTTTTTAGAAGTGGAAAGGCTACAATGTGGGGTGCATTTATTGCAAGTATTATCGAGCTCGTGTTGACAATGCCGCTTATGACAAATTTTGATAAATCTAATCCTGGCATGCAGTTTGTTGAAAAGTACGACTGGATCAGCTCATTTGGCATTCAGTACTATGTTGGGGTAGATGGCATTTCGATTTTAATGGTATTTTTAACCACATTGCTTACTGCAATAGCTATTTTGGGCTCATTTACATATATTCAAAAGAGACAAAGAGAGTTTTACATTGCAATGCTTATATTGGAAGCAGCAATGGTAGGTGTATTTGTCGCACTTGACTTTTTCCTCTTTTACATTTTGTGGGAAGCAATGCTAATTCCTATGTACTTGATAATCGGTGTATGGGGTGGTGCAAGAAGGATTTATGCTGCAGTTAAATTCTTTCTTTATACACTTGCAGGTTCTGTATTTATGATGCTTGCAATTATCGCACTGTATTTCAAACATGGTAGCATTACTGGAAATTACACATTTGATATTCTCGCGATATCAAGCCAATCTTATGGTGGAGGATTGTTTGAAACATTAGTATTTTTGGCATTCTTTGTTGGCTTTGCTATAAAGGTTCCAATGTTTCCGGTACACACATGGTTACCTGATGCACACGTTGAAGCACCGACTGCGGGTTCAGTAATACTTGCTGGTGTACTTCTTAAAATGGGTACTTACGGACTTTTAAGGTTCTGCTTGCCTATCACACCTATTGCGTCTATTAACTTTATGCCTTTTGTTGCAATACTTTCCGTAATTGCGATAATTTATGGTGCTCTTGTGGCCATGGTTCAGGAGGACATAAAGAAACTAGTTGCTTATTCATCAGTTAGCCACATGGGTTTTGTAACACTTGGAATTTATGCGTTCAACCAGTCAGGTATAGAAGGTGGTATTCTTCAAATGTTTAATCATGGTATTATTACGGGTGCACTCTTCCTACTTATCGGTTTGTTATATGAAAGGACTCATACAAGGATGATTGCAGATTACGGCGGAATTGCATCAAAGGTTCCAGTATATGCTACAATTTTCTTGATATTTACAATGGGGTCAATCGGTCTACCAAGTATGGGTGGCTTTATTGGTGAGTTTTTAGTACTGGTAGGAAGCTTCAAAGCATTTTCAAATATGGCAATCATAGCAGCTTCAGGGGTAATTTTTGCTGCTGTGTATATGCTATGGATGTATCAGAGAGTGTTCTTCCAGTCTTACAACACTGGTTTACACAATTTGACTGATATGAATGTAAGGGAAGTAATTTATATAATGCCTCTAATAATTTTGGTATTTTGGACAGGTATATACCCAGAGACCTTTACTTCTTATATGCATGAGAGTGTAAAACAGCTGGTAGAACAGATTCAAAGTATCAAAGTAGCGATGAATTAAGGGAGGGGATAAGATGGGTCAGAGTATAGTTTCAATTTTACCAGAAATATTGATGACCATTTTCGGATTAATGCTTATTGTTATTGATGTTATGAGTAAGGATGAGAAAAAGTCCGGAGTTGGATATTTTGGAATCGCTTTTATCCTCCTAACGCTGCTAGCATCTGTGCCAGTTGGAGGTTTTAAGATTGTTGGGTTTGATCAGATGTTAGTGTGGGATTCGTATGCATATGCATTTTTCATAGTATTTGCAATTGCCTATATCCTAACCACGCTTGGCTCTGTAGACTACTTGAAAGCTAATGGCATAAATAAGGGTGAGTATTATACTATCCTATATTTTAGTATAATTGGCATGATGTTTATGGTAAGCGCTACAGACCTTTCTGTACTTTACTTAGGTCTTGAAACAATGGCAATTGCTATGTACATAATGGCTGGTTTCAATAAAAAGGATAAGAGATCAAATGAAGCTGGGATTAAGTATTTCATAATTGGTGCTTTTTCATCAGGTATACTGTTGTACGGCTTAACTTATGTGTATGGTTATACTGGAAGTACAAAGTATTCTGTCATAGCTGAAATGTTGAGAACAAACGGCGTAGAAAACTTGAACATTAAGCTTGGTCTTGTAATGATGCTTGCAGGATTTGCATTTAAAATTTCTGCTGTGCCATTTCATATGTGGGCTCCGGATGTGTATTCAGGAGCACCAACACCGGTTACAGGGTTTATGACTGTAGCACCAAAAGCTGCTGCATTCGGCGCCCTTATAAGATTTGTAATGGTTGCTCTTGAACCAGCAAGTGTTCAGTGGCAATTATTTTTCTCCATCTTAGCTGTTCTTACAATGACTTATGGTAACCTTGTGGCTATTGCACAAAACAATGTTAAAAGAATGTTAGCTTACTCCGCAATTTCACATGCAGGTTATATGCTAATTGGCCTTGTTGCTGCAAATGATTTAGGATATAAAGCGATTGCCCTTTATATGATTATTTATGGTTTTATGAATATTGGTGCTTTTACGATACTTGGACAGCTTAAAAATAAAGGAATAATTGATGATGAAAGACTTGAAAGTTTTGCAGGTCTTTCCAAAAAGCATCCACTTGCTTCACTTGCAATGTTAATATTTATGTTTTCACTCGCAGGTATTCCGCCATTGGCTGGATTTGTTGGTAAATTTTATATATTTTCCGCTGCCATTAAGAGTGGACTTGTGTGGCTTGCTATAGTCGGTGTGGTAAATAGTGCGATTGCTTGTTACTACTACATGAGAGTAACAATTTACATGTACTTCAAAGAGGCTGAATACGATGCTTCAATTGAAATGAAGCCTGCCAGCTCAATTGCTACTTTTATCGCAGTTGTATTTGTCCTTTTAATTGGTGTATTTCCATCATTTTTCATAAACATAGTAAAAATGATGTTAGTATAGGGTGAGGTATGGAAATAACAATTAAAGAAGCATTGGAAGATGCTAAAAGAAAGGAAGAGTTAGCTTACGAGTTTTATATGAAGCTTTATGACTACGTAAGTGACTTGGGCGCCAAAACAATAATAAAAGAGCTTGCAGAAGAAGAGGTTAAGCATAAAAATCTTATTCAGGAGATGATTGATACCGGTAAGATTGACAGTGTGGGGCTTGATACAAAATACTACTATACAGACCTTGGCATTACTAACCTTGTCCTTCCAAAAGTTATTACTGAGGATATGTCAGTGCAGGATGTTCTGAGAATAGCTATGAAGCATGAGGATAATTCAAGGGTATTTTATGAAAAACTCGCAGAAAAATATAGTGGTACCCCTGCTGAGGAAGTATTTAATCGACTCGCTGTTGAGGAGTCGTTACACAGAAATACGATACAAAAGATGTACGAGGATATAGTTCTCAGTGAGAATTAAAAAGCAGGCCTAAAAGCCTGCTTTTTTTATAAGTGGTGAGGATGTTTTTTCACAATTTCAGATGCAGTTAAAAGCTCTGAAAGTATACCTTCATCGCTAATCTTTTTATAGGCTTCTGAAAAATCATCTTCACTTACCTGATAGTGTGGGGGAATATTGTTCAAAGTTATGGCAACAATATCAAGTATACAATCTCTACAAGTGCATATAGTGTCATCATTTTCAATGAGCTGAATTAAAAGTTCCCAGACCCTTTTCTCATTGATATTGTGTATTTTGTCATAATCGTATATATTAATTTTCGGCATAAAACCCCCTTTGTACCAACATAATACATTTTACCATCGGAGGTATAAAATGCAAGGAAAAATAGCAGTAATTGGCGGTGGAAGTTGGGGCACTGCACTTGGTAATCTTATGTCCGAAAATGATTACAACGTAACAATATATGCATTAGAACAAGAAGTAGTGAGAGGTATAAATCTATACAATGAAAATCCACTATTTTTAAAAGGTTCAATACTTGACAAAAATCTTAAAGCTGAATTTTTAGAAAAGTTTAAGGGAGGGTATGACAAAGTTTTATGGGCAGTGCCAACTCAATTTACAAGAGAGACTTTGAAGAAGATGGGCAGTTTATTGGCAGGTAAATCGATAATAGTGGCAACAAAAGGGATTGAAATAAATACGGGTGAGCTAATAATAGAGATTATTTCAGATATGATAGATGCTAATCTGTCAATTCTTTCAGGTCCTTCATTTGCAAAAGAGGTGGCAAACAGGAAACCGACTGCAGTAAGTATTGCATCAAAAGATAAAAGAGAGGCAGAAAAATGGCAAGAAATACTGTCAAATTCATATTTTAGAGCTTATACAACTGATGACGTAGTGGGAGTAGAAGTTGGAGGTGCAATAAAAAACGTAATAGCCATTGCTACAGGTATTTGCGACGGTTTACAACTTGGACACAATGCAAGGGCAGGAATTATTACACGCGGTCTTGCAGAAATAACAAGACTTGGTATTAGTCTTGGTGGCAAAAAGGAAACCTTTATGGGCTTAAGTGGCATGGGTGATTTAGTATTAACATGTACGGGAGATTTAAGTAGAAATAGAAGTGTAGGACTTAAGATAGCAGAGGGGTATACACTCGAAGAAATATTAAAAAATATGAAAATGGTGGCTGAAGGGGTTTTTACAGCAAAAGCAGTAAAAAATCTTTCCGAAAAGCTGAATATAGAGATGCCAATATCAAACGAAATATACGAAATACTTTACAACAATAAAAATCCTAAACAATCGTTGTTAGATTTAATGAATAGACCACTAAAAGAGGAGCATGCCTGATTAGGCATGCTTCCTTTCAACCTTTTTTAACCAACCTTTTTTATCCTTAATTTTACCATATTGCAGACCGGTATAATATTCATATATCTTTTTAGAGATAGGACCAATCTGACCGTTGCCGACAGTTAAAGATGTACCGTCTTCAAAAACATATTCACCCACAGGTGAAATTACTGCAGCAGTGCCAAAGCCGCCTGCTTCGACAATTTTACCAGCTTTTACGTCATTTATAAACTCATCTATTTTTATTCTTTTCTGAATAACATTTAAACCAAGTTCATTAGCAAGCTCAATAATTGATAGAGATGTTATAGATTTTAAAATTGTATCTGTAAATTCAGGTATAACAACAGTGCCGTCAGCAGTTATGTGATAGTGGTTCATAGCTCCCGCTTCTTCAATGTATGTGTTTGTAGTATCAAGGTATAATACCTGATTTGCTCCGAATTTTTTTGCAAACTCACCAGCTCTGAGAGAAGCGGCATAATTACCGGCAGCTTTTGCATAGCCAGTGCCACCTGGGGTAGCTCTATGAAATTTTTTAGTAATTAATAACCTAATAGGCTTTGAAAAACCATCAGGATAGTAAGGGCCGCTTGGAGAAAGAATAACAGCAAATTTATATTTTGCACCCGGGTGCACGCCTAAGGAATCATCCACTGAAAACATAAAAGGTCTAATGTAGAGTGAGGCACCTTCCTGCAATGGAAACCACAGTCTATCAACATCTATTAATGTATGTATAGCTTCAATCTGAAAATCTACAGGAATATTTGGCATACAAAGACAGTCCGCTGAAATGTTTAATCGTTCAGCATTTTTGTCAACTCTAAAGGTATAAATTTCGTTATCAGGGTGCATAAAAGCCTTAGCACCTTCAAAAATTGCTTGAGCATAATGAAGAACAATTGCGCCTGGTGCAATACTGAAGTCAGAATATGGTATAACATGAGCATTTTTCCATTCGTTATCGATATAATCTGCCACAAACATATGGTCAGTACGAAGTTTTCCAAAAGGTAATTTCTCTTTTGGAGCAAGTTGTGACTGAAGTCTCTCTGAGCTATCTTTTAATTTTAAATTTATCTTCATAACTACCCCCATATTAGTGATAGATATGATATTTCTAACTAATAAAAAAGTCAAGCAACTGTTTTAACTAAAGATTATTAAATGGTATATTGTAAATTTTCAAGGCGATAATCAACATCGTAATACCTATAATCAATTCAAGTATTTTCCAGGAGAGTTGCCTTTGAAAAATAGGAGCAAATAATTTTGCACCATAACCTAAGGAGAAGAAAAATACGAAAGAGGCAAGCATAGCACCAATGACAAAATAATACTTATAATTGCCATATTGAACAGAAATAGAGCCCAACAATAAGACTGTGTCTAAGTAAACGTGAGGGTTAAGCCAGGTAAAACCTAATGTTAATATTATAATACTTTTAATATTGCTATTAACTTGATTTGTCATTTCTAATGAATGTGACTTAGTTAAAGCAGAGTATAAATTTAATAATCCATAATATGTTAAAAAAATTACACCAAAATATTTAGTAACCACTAATAGCATAGGCATTTTTTTTACTATGAAGCCAAGTCCTGAAACACCAACAAATATAAGAAAGGCATCTGACAATGCACAGATAATGCATATTAAAAAAATATGATTATTTTTGATTCCTTGCTTTAAAACGAAGGCATTTTGTGCACCTATAGCCAGTATTAATGAAAACCCCAGTGTAAATCCGTTTATAAATGAACCATAAAAAGTCATTCAGCTCTTATATATAAAAGGGAATATTTTGCAAGTTTAAAAATAAAAAGAGTATTTTTGACTTAAATCAAGTTAATAGTTTTTTTCTATGTTATATTATGATTAACAAAAGCAGAAGGAGGAAAACATGAGTATGTTTTGTTATCAATGTTCAGAAGCGTCAAAAGGTGTAGGATGTAATATTAAAGGGGTATGTGGTAAAAATGACGAAGTAGCTACCCTGCAAGATTGTTTGGTTTATACCCTAAAAGGTCTATCATATGTGGCAATCAAAGCCAGAGAAAAAGGTATTAATACTGAAGAGGCGGATTTATTTGTATTGGAAGGGCTTTTTTCTACAATTACAAACGTGAATTTTGACCCTGAGAGATTTGTTGAATACAACAAAAAAGCATTAAAATTAAGAGATGAATTGGCTGAGAAAGTTGGCGATTTAAGCGGTGCTCCTGATGCAGTTACATGGAAATCAAATCAGACTAAAGAAGATTTTCTTGCAAAAGGTACTGCAGTAGGCGTTTTGTCTGAAGCAAATGAAGATATCAGGTCACTGAAAGAGCTTATTATCTACGGACTTAAAGGTGTTGCAGCGTATGCTGACCATGCATATGTGTTAAAGTATAAAAATAGTGAAATAACTGAATTTACTGAAAAAGCACTTGTTGAAACTTTGAGAAAAGATATTACTGTTGATGAGTTGGTTGCATTGACACTTAAAACAGGTGAGATAGCGGTTAAAACTATGGCACTACTTGATGAAGCTAATACTACAAAATATGGCAAGCCTGAAATTACGGAAGTGTATACAGGATTATATGAAGGTCCCGGTATTCTTGTGAGCGGTCACGACCTTTTGGATTTGGAAGAGCTTTTGATTCAGACCGAAGGCACAGGCGTGAAGGTATACACACATGGTGAGATGCTTCCTGCTCATGCTTATCCTGAGTTTAAAAAGTATAAGCATTTGGCCGGCAATTTTGGGACAGCTTGGTTTAATCAGACAAAAGAATTTCCTCTTTTTAACGGTCCCATCCTTTTTACAACTAACTGTATTGTTCCACCAAAGGACGAATATAAAGATAGAATATTTACAACAGGGCTTGTTGGCTGGCCTGGTATAAAACATATCCCAAATGCGCCTGAAGGGAAAATGAAAGACTTTTCTGCAATGATTCAAATGGCTAAAGATTTGGGCGGACTTACTCCTATTGAAGGGAAAAAGATAGTTATCGGTTTTGCTCATGACCAGGTATTAAGCCTTGCTGATAAAGTTATTGATGCCGTTCAGAGTGGTGCAATAAAAAGATTTGTAGTAATGGCTGGTTGTGACGGAAGGTTGAAAGAGAGAGAATACTATACTGAGCTTGCTAAAAAGCTTCCTAAAGAGGCTGTAATTTTGACTGCCGGTTGTGCAAAATACAGATACAATATGCTTGACTTAGGTGATATTGGTGGTATCCCAAGAGTGCTTGATGCAGGCCAGTGTAACGACTCATATTCGTTAGCCTATATTGCATTGAAATTAAAAGAGGCTTTAGGGCTTGATGATATAAATGACTTGCCGATTTCATATGATATTGCATGGTATGAGCAAAAAGCTGTATGTGTACTATTGGCACTTCTTTACTTAGGTGTTAAAGGTATCAGGCTTGGACCAGTCCTTCCTGCATTTTTATCACCAAATGTTGCCAAAGTATTGGTAGAAAACTTCGACATTAAGCCAATCGGCTCAGTAGATGAAGATTTAGAAGCAATAATGGCAGGAAAATAAGGTAAAAAAAGGGCGGCTATTTGTCGCCCTTTATATTTTTAAGAAACATATAAATTGAGCTAAAATCTTTTTCAGAATACCCCATATTTGAGGCTATACTATATATATTTTTAGTACAATTACTCAAGATAGGCAGGCTATATTTCTCAAACATTTCATCCGCATAGTTTAAATCTTTTAAAAGTGTTTTCAAATCAAAGTGAGCATCAAAGTTTTCAGTTAAAAGTTTTTCTTTTTTAGCATTAAATATTAATGAGTTGCCCGCACCATTTTCTAAAACTTCCATAATATTGTTTTTTTCAATACCTATTTTTTCACCAAAGGCGAGTGCTTCAGAAATTGCAAACATAATATTTGACATTACGAGATTGTTTATCAGCTTCAGCTTTGTTGCCAACCCCTCTTTGGTAAAGTGAATAACTTTTTTTCCAATGTGTTTTAAAATATGCTCTATTTTTCCAAAAACATCATCCCCGCATGAAGCAAGGACTGTAAGCTGACCGTTTAAAGCAGGGACTACACTTCCAATAACGGGAGCTTCAACATAAGAAGAGTTTAAATCAGAAAGTTTTTGATGAAAATTTAAAACACTTTCAAAATGATTTGTAGTGGTATCTATTATGATTTTATTATTTAAACCAAAATTGATAAGACCATTTTCTCCAAATAGAATCTCATCAACCGCTATGCTGTCAGAAAGGTTAAGAATAATAATATCGTTTTCTGCAATCTCTTTAAGACTACTTGCCTTGATTTTTACATTTTTTACTTTTTCAAAAGTCCTGTTAAAACCCACAATATCATAGTAACTACTAAGGTTAGTAGCTATTGCAGAGCCAAGCTTTCCAAGACCTACGAATGAAATTTTCATGTTAACCTCCTACTTGCATATTTTATAACCTATTTTTCTTAAAATCAATGGTTGGAGAAATTACCACATTAAAAAGAGAATAAAAAACAATTTATAATGGCATTTTATTTCAATATTGTTTGACATATTTTTGTAATAGTGATAACTTATAACTGAAGCATTGCTTCAGTAAAAATATGAGGTGAATTAACATGAGTAACACAGGTACCGTTAAGTGGTTCAACGATTCAAAAGGCTATGGTTTTATCACTAGTTCAACTGGAGAGGATGTATTCGTACATTACTCAGCTATCACAATGGAAGGCTTCAAGTCTTTAAAAGAGGGTGATAAGGTTACATTTGAAGTAGTAGAAGGACCAAAAGGACCACAAGCAGCTAATGTTTCAAAAGCATAATTGAAACTAAGGCTTTAAACTGATTAAAAGATATATCCGCCTCATTGAGGCGGATTTTTTATTTTCTGAAAAAGATATTTAAGAGTATGGTCAATATTATACTTATGATTATTGATGTAGTAAGGGGAAAATAGAAACTGAAATTTCCTTTCTTAAAATAAATATCTCCAAATAATCTTCCTAATCCTATTTTTTCTCCTGCGATAAAAATAAACCCTGCGATTATAAATATTACCCCTAAAAGAATTAACATCCGTCCTATACCTGGGTTCATACAGCCTCCACAGAGTTGTCAGATTCAATCCTATTAATTAGTTGATTACTTAATTGTTTGTCATATCTGTCAGTTTCGCTGAATATACATCCGCAATATTGTTGCCTGTAGATTTCCATACTTTTTGATTTTTCAATCCCTGTTTTCCAACCTTCTCTGAAGTCATAGTAGTAAAAACCTACATTGTATTTTTTGGAGTATTTTTCACAAATTTTGATAATTTCTTCATGGTTTTGATATTTACTATACAGAAGTGAAGAGGAAAAACAATCATAACCCTTTTCTGCAGCATACTTTGCAACATTTTTAATTCTTATATCATAACAGAATGAGCATCTTTTTCTGCTGTCTAAAAATTCACTGTTTAAAAATACTGTTAAACCGTATTCATTTGATACCAAACATTTTAAATTATAATAACGGGAAACATCTATTGCTCCGTTTAGTCTTTTATATAATTCGTGCATAGGATGGATATTGGGATTGTAAAAGTAAGTTGTTACATCGAAACCATTTTCGAGTAATATTTCAATAGGGTAAATAGAACAGGGGCCACAGCACTGATGGAGCAATATTTTCATATTACTATTTCTCATCCATAGAAAGTTCGGTTAAAACTCCGTTGGTTGACTTGGGATGAACGAAAGCCACCAATTTGTGATGTGCACCTTTTAGAGGAGTTTCGTTTATTAATTTAAACCCATCTTTCTTTAACATTTCAAGTGCCTTACCTAAATCTTGAACATCATAACAAATATGATGAATCCCCTCACCATTTTTTTCTATATATTTGAATATGGGGCTGTCTTCAGAAGTAGGTTCCAACAATTCAATATTACTTTCACCAATCTTAATGAAAGCAACTTTTACTTTTTGACTTGCAACCTCTTCAAAATGGTATGGTTTAGCCCCCATGCTTTCATAAAATGCGAGAGAATTTTCAAGATTTTTTACTGCGACTCCAATATGGTCTATTTTGTTTAACATAACTCCCCCTTAATACTTATGATAATAGTTTATTTATAATTTCATTGACCAGCTTTGGATTAGCTTTCCCTTTTGTCTCTTTCATTACTTGGCCAACAAAAAATCCCATCAATTTTTGTTCACCATTTCTAAAACGTTCGGCTTCTTTTGGAGAGTTTTCTATGATTTTACATATTATTGACTCAAGCTCACTGTCATCTGATATCTGCACCAGCCCCTTTTCTTCAATAATAACTGAAGGATTTTTGCCAGTTTCAATCACTTCTTCAAAAACATCTTTTGCAATTTTACCGCTTATCTTACCTTCATCAATTAGTTTTACGATTTCTGCAAGGTATTCCGGAGTTATCCCTGCATCAAAAATGTCACAGCCTTTATCGTTTACCACTCTCAATAGTTCTGACATTATCCAGTTTGACACTTTTTTAGGGCTATTTACGAGATTAACTGTTTCTTCAAAGTATGTTGCATAAGATTTTACACTGGTTAATACAGATGCATCATATTCCGGCAGTCTATAATCGTTGATAAATTTTTCTTTTAATTCATCTGGTAAAATTGGGAGAGTTTCTCTTATACTTTCAATAAAATCGTCATCAAGTACTAAAGGTACCAAATCAGGGTCTGGAAAATATCTGTAGTCATGAGCTTCTTCTTTGCTTCGCATCGAAATTGTTACATTTTTATCCGGGTCCCATAGCCTTGTTTCCTGGACTATTTTCCCGCCTTCTTTTATTACTTTGATTTGTCTTTTTATCTCATATTCGATAGCTTTTTGAACATTTTTAAATGAATTCATATTTTTTATTTCTGTTTTTGTGCCAAACTCTTTTTGGCCAACTGGACGCACTGAAATATTGGCATCACATCTTAGTGAGCCTTCTTCCATATTGCAGTCAGAGACTTCTATATATTCAAGTATAGATTTGAGCTTTTGCAAATACTCTTTAGCTTCCTCTCCGCTTCTCATGTCAGGTTCACTGACTATTTCCATAAGGGGTACACCTGTCCTGTTTAAATCGATAAAGCTCGAAGAAGAGTCTCCGAGATTTTCGCCGTGTATTGATTTTCCGGCATCTTCTTCCATATGTATTCTTGTTATACCTATTCTTTTTACTTTGCCGTCAATGTTTATATCGATATATCCATGCTCACAAATAGGCAACTCATATTGAGATATTTGATAACCTTTTGGCAAATCAGGATAAAAGTAATTTTTTCTGGCAAAGATATTTTTTTTGTTTATTCTGCAGTTTAATGCAAGTCCCGCTTTTGTGGTGTATTCAACTACTTTTTTATTTAAAACGGGCAACACCCCCGGCATCCCAAGACATACAGGGCAAACATTTGAATTTGACTGAGAACCAAATTTTGTAGAGCAACTGCAAAATATTTTTGAATCAGTTCCAAGCTGAACATGAACCTCCAAACCGATAACCGCTTCAAAATCCATATCTAAAGACTCCTTTATAATATCTATTTAATATAAATTATTTTTAATTTACCCAAATGCCGGTAGCGATTTCCGACAATTCGCTTTTATCTACATCTTCAATTATATAAATATACGCATCAATGCACGAGTCATTATGTGCTCTATAGCACTTCCCCAAAACACGCTTTAGGTAGTATTCCACATTATCAAGGAGCTTAAACACTGCTTTTGTGTTGAAAAAAGTTAAAATTTCCCCATGAATTTTATTATTCCCCTGAGGAATATAAACAGGTCTGTTTTGATATTTGTAAAGAGTTCCGTATGTATAACCTTTTTCAATGTTTAAAACATACTTTTTATACATAGGGAAGAAAATACCGTCAGATTTTAATTGCCCGTAAAAAAAGATTTTATCTACAAATTTCATCTATTATGTCCTGTAATCAGTATTAATTTTTACATATTCATATGTCAAGTCGCAAGTGTAGACACTAAAAGATTTTTTTCCTACGTTTAAGTCAATTGTTATTTTGTACTCGTTGTTTTTCATAATTTCGTGAGCTTTATTTTCAATATTAACATCAATAATTGTCGATTTTGACACATAGTGTAGTTTGTTAAAATATATATCAATGTTATCCGGATCAATCTCTATTAGTGATGCTCCCACTGACGCCAAAAGTCTTCCCCAGTTTGGATCAGCGCCGAAAAACATAGTTTTAACGAGTGGAGAATTCGCTATTTTAAAAGCACATTTTTTAGCATCTTCCTCAGTTTTAGCATTTTTAATTTCTATTTCTACAAGTTTAGTTGCGCCTTCACCATCTTTTACTATCATTTTTGCAAGAGTCAGGCATACGAAAGTCAAAGCAGCTTCAAACTTTTTTAAGTCGTCAGCGGAATTAATTGCTATCCCACTGAGTCCATTGGCAAAAATATAAACAGAGTCGTTTGTACTCATATCCCCGTCAACAGTAATTTTGTTAAAGCTATTTCCTACTGCATTGCTTAACGCTTTTGATAGAGTATTTTTGTCGATTAATGCATCGGTAGTGATAAATGCCAACATAGTGGCCATAGATGGAGATATCATTCCGGCACCTTTTGCCGCACCACCTATTACATATGCACCGTTTTCAGTTTCTACAAGGACAGCAATGCTTTTGGAATAGGAGTCTGTGGTCATAATAGCTTCATTAAAGCCGTCGTGATAATCTTCAATATTTTCTATTAATTCATTCGACTTATCAATAAACTTATTGGCAGGCAGTTGATTTCCTATCACACCTGTTGAAGCCATTAAAAGTGAGTTGGGTGGTAATTTTAATTTATTTTCATAATGCTTAATAATGTTAAGCGTATTTTCTATTCCTTGCTTACCCGTGCAGGCATTTGCGTTGCCGCTATTTACGATTATTCCTCTAAACTCGTCATTTTTGGTGAGTAAATCTTTACAGACAATTACCGGGGCAGCTTTGACTCTGTTTTCCGTAAAAGTTGCAGCTACAGTACAGGGGGACTCACTTAAAAGTATCCCTAAATCCTTTTTTGTACTGTTTTTACCTTTAATATCAGCAGAAATTCCTGCAGAGCTGAAACCGATAGGTGTGCATACCCCACCGTTTTTAATTTCGTTAAACTGATTTTTCATAAAAGTCCGTCCTTTTCATCAAAGCCGGCAGCTATGTTCATATTTTGCACTGCCTGACCGCTCGCACCTTTAATAAGATTGTCGATACAGCTTACTATAATTACAATATTTCCTTCTTCAAAAATGTTTATATCCACGAAATTTGTCCCGGATACATCCTTAATGGTTGGGATTGAGTCGTCCTTTCTTACCCTTACGAATATAGAGTTTTTATAGTAATCTTCAAGGATGGTTTTTAATTTTATATTGCTTGTTTTTTTTAGATAAATTGTACTTTCTATCCCTCTGTTAACGGGGAGTAAGTGAGGCGTGAATGTAATATGCGTATTATTTAGAGCTTTTGAAAGGATAAAATCTATTTCAGGGTTATGCCTGTGGGAAAAAATTCCGTAGGGCTTAAAATCTTCATTTACTTCACAAAAATGTGTTTTTGCACTAGGATTTTTTCCAGCTCCGCTTACCCCTGACTTAGAATCTGCTACAATAAAATTATTATCAACAACCCTCTCTTTAAGCAGTGGAAATAGTGGGACGATTACAGAAGTAGGGTAACAACCAGGGTTTGCAATTAGCCGTGCCTGTTTTATTTCATTATAAAATATTTCAGGTATCCCATAAACACTTTGCTCAAGAATATCGGCAGCATTATGCGGTGTATTATAAGTTTTTTCATACACTGCCTGGTCTTTTATCCTAAAATCTGCACTTAAATCTATTACCAATTTACCTTTTTTGTAAAAAAAACTGGCAGCATCCTGGGATGCACCATGTGGCAAACACAAAAATACCGCATCGACTTTATCTGATATGTTATTATAATTATTCGATTCAAGAGTTAAATCACAAATTTTTGTAAGATACGGGTATATATTGCTTATTTTGCTACCGGCTGAGCTATCGCTTGTAACTGCTGAAATTTTAGCAGAAGAATGCCTTGCCAATATTTTGATTAATTCAAACCCTGTGTATCCGGTTGCTCCGATTATTCCAACGCGCATATTTGCATCCTTTTTAAAAAATATTTACAACCTTTATAAAAATAGGCTATAATTCTATTATGAAAAGTAAAAATTGTAAAGTATTAGCTGTTACAAGTGGTAAGGGAGGGGTTGGAAAAAGTAATTTTTGTATCAACCTTAGTGTTTGCCTTGCTAAATACGGATATAATACTTATTTGTTGGATGCCGATTTGGCCCTTGGAAATGCTGACCTTTTATTTGGTGAAATCCCTGGTAAAACAATTGAAAATCTATTGGAAGAAGATGTTACCATTGAAGATATCTTATTGAAAAAAAAGGAGCTGCCAAACTTTTCCATTATTCCTGCAGGGAAAGGGGTATCAAAGTTAGCTAATCTTACCAGTAAAAATAAAAATAAAATAATTAGTGAAATTGCAAAGCTTAAGGAAAAGGCAGATTTTCTTGTTATTGATACGGGAGCGGGTGTATCTGATGAGGTTATAAGTTTTATAAAGCTTGCTGATACTGTCATTTTGATAATAGTCCCGGAAGTTACTTCCATAAAAGATGCCTATGGAATGCTTAAAGTACTTAAAAGTAAAAATATAAATAAAAATATAGATGTTCTGGTGAATAAAGCCAAATCGAAAGTGCAGACACACAATGTATTTGATAAGTTTAAGGAGACTGTTGAAAAATTTTTGGATATAAAAGTAAATCTTTTGGGACCACTTCCTGATGATGAGAATTTTACCGAATCTGTTAATAGGCAAATTCCTATTGTTCTACTTTATCCAAACTCGCAAACTACAAGGTTTTTTAGGTATTATGCCGATGTTATAGCAAAAAATACTGTCCCTAAAAATGATATTGCAGACTTTTTTGAGCAATTTATAGAGGAAAAATCACTTTTAGAAAATGAAGAGGAAGTAAGTCCTACTGTTCAGGAACCTGAGCCTATGGTTGATGACCCGTATTTTATCGTTCAGATGGAAAAGACTATGAGTAAAATGTTGGAAGATATAAACGGGCTTTACAAAACCCTTAAGCTTTACCTGAGGAAAAGGTCAAGTGAGTTTGTAAAGGGGAATATCTTTAGGCAATTTACTGTAGGTACAGAGCTTATTTTGGTGGAAGATAAAAAAAGATTTTACGGGACAAATATTATAGGTTGGAGTTTAGGGCAGTACATAATAGTTGAATCAAGGCGTGAAATCTTGAAGTTGTTTGAGTATTATGAAAAAGTCACGGCAAGATATCTTTTTCAGGACAAACTGATCGAGTTTGAAACAGGTTTAATAAAAGGTATTGAGCCAAATTCATCATTGATTTTAATAAGTTACCCTCAGGATTATACAGAGTACTCTTTGCGTGGGAGTAAGCGTGTCCCGGTGAATATAGCTTGTAGTGTGAATTACAAAAACATTAAGACATTTCCTGGTGTTTTACACGACTTAAGTGTGAATGGTACATTGCTTGAAACAAGTTACCCTCTTGATATGAACGATGCCATAATAATTAGTTTTACTTTACCTAATGGAAAGAAAATTGAAAATGTTAAATCAAAAATTAAAAATATAAGGGATAATAACAGGTATGGACTTGAATTTGTAGACCTACCCAAAATATTCTACAAGCGGATAGAAAATTTTGTTAATATGTATAAGAGTATACTTGGTGAGAGTGAAAATATTCTAAGTGATAATAATTTCTCAGGTGACGTCAGTAATATAGATATGCATGAGTTAGTGCAGTTTTTGTGTGGTATGAAAAAAAATTTAACTGTTGAGATACTTACCAATAATGACTCAGGACAAATAATGATTAGAGAAGGAAATATAATAAATGCTGTTTATCAAGAGTTTGACCCCTACGAATCCCTTTATTTGCTGTTAAATTTAAACGAGGGGGAATTTTTCGTGAATGAAGGGGTACTAAGCCCTGATGTAAAAATAAAAGGGTCTTTGGAGTCACTTCTATTAAATAGTGCTTATTATAAAGACGCCGGAATTGTCACATATCCTGATGAAAATTAAGCTTCATGTTCAGCCTTCAGCAAAAAAGACAGAGTGTGTGGGATTTTATAACGATGATATTCTAAAAATTAAGCTATGCGCTCCTCCGGTAGACGGTGCCGCTAATAAGGAATTAATAAAATTTATTTCGAAAAAGCTTAATTTGAAGAAAAGTGCTGTTAATATATTGGTAGGTGAGCATAGTCGGGATAAGTTGATTCAAATCCCTTTGGATGTATCTATAAACGATATCATAGATGCACTGACTAAATAAAACTGTAAAGTTTAGGATAAATAAAATGCCCCTTTAAAAGGGGCAAGTTTGGGGGAGTTAATCTATTACTATTGGGAGGATGTCCTAAATCTTGAGTCCTAAGATATTTATTTATTTTTTTAAGTCAATAACAAATTAAATTATAGCAAACAAATAACATTTTTATTTTAAAAATTTCTATAATTTACTGTTAAGTTTTGTTAAATTTTTTGCTACCATCTTACAAAATATATTCTTAAAATCTTATAAAAGAGTGTTTTAAATTTAGTCCATTGATATTATAGTATTTTTTCATGTCAAACTAAAAAAAGTTGAATATTTTTTAACTTTTTGGTATTTTTCTAAAAAATAAATAGGAATGTTATATGAAAAGTATTGACGAGTTAAGACAACAGATTGACAATATTGACGAAAAGATACTCGAACTGCTAAATGAAAGAGCCCGTTGTGTTATTGAAATAGGTAAGATTAAACAGTCGCAAAACAAACCTCTTTATGTGCCGTCAAGGGAGAAGGCAATCTATGAAAGGTTGAAAGCGATTAATTCAGGACCATTTCCAAATGAGTCTTTAAAGAGTGTATTTAGGGAAATTATATCGGCATCACTCTCTCTTGAAGAGGTGCAAAAAATTGCTTACCTCGGGCCTGAAGGCACCTTTACGCACCTTGCAGGGATAAAGCACTTTGGTTTGTCTGCAAAGTTATTGCCTTCTAGAAGTATCCCTGAGGTATTTGAAGATGTGGAGAAAAAAAGGTGTGACTATGGTATTATTCCCATTGAAAATTCCCTTGAGGGAGTTGTTAATCATGCTCTTGACATGTTTATGAGTTCAAACTTGAAAATTTGTGGTGAAGTATTTTTAGAGGTAAGTCATCATTTGATGAATAAAACAGGTAAGCTTGAAGATATAAAAAGGATATATTCTCACCCTCATGCGATAGCTCAGTGCCGTAAGTGGCTTTCAAGGGAGGCAGGAAGTATTCCAATAATTGAGGTAGAATCAACCGCAAAGGCTGCAGAGATTGCGTCAAAGGATGAGACTTCTGCTGCGATAGCATCTGAAATGTCTGAGCTTGTTTACGGTCTAAAAATAGTTAATAAAAATATAGAAGATTTTACAAACAATTATACGAGGTTTTTAATTATAGGCAATTTTGAACCTGAAATGACCGGAAAGGATAAAACGTCCCTTGTGTTTTCAGTAGCCCACAGGGCAGGCTCGCTATATTCAGCCTTAAAATCTTTTTCAGAAAATGAGATAAATATGACAAAAATCGAGTCGAGACCATCTAAAATGAAAGCGTGGGAATATGTATTTTATGTAGATATAGATGGACATTATAAAGATAAAAAGATAAAAGATGCTATAGATAAGTTTAGTAATGAGGTATCTTTCTTTAAAATTTTAGGATCATATCCAAAGGGGGAAAAATGATAGATTACAAAAAATTAGCGGGGAAAAATATTGTAGACTTGGTGCCTTATCAGCCGGGTAAACCTATAAAAGAGCTTGAAAGGGAACTTGGAATCAAAAAAGCAGTAAAGCTTGCTTCTAATGAAAATCCGCTTGGGATTCCAGAAAAAGCCAAGAAGGCTATAATAGATAATTTAGATGAAATGAACAGGTATCCGCTTGGTGATGCTTATTATCTAAGAGAGAAGCTTGCTAATAAGCTTTCGGTCAAAAAAGAGGAGCTTATTTTTGGCACAGGCTCAAATGAAATTATTGAGCTTTTAATCAGGACTTTTGTTAAAGATGGTGAAACTGTCCTGTCTTATGCTCCTTCTTTCTCTGTTTACGGAATAATTGCACAGGCAGCTGGCAGTAAGTGTGAATGGGTAAAGATGAAAGATGGGTTTGAAGTGGATTTTGAAGGGCTAAAAAATAGTATTACCGAAAAAACAAGAATAGTTTTTTTGGCAAATCCAAATAATCCGACCGGGACGTATTTTAGTGAAGAAGCGCTTGTAGATTTTCTTGAAAGTATTTCAGAGGATAAAATTGTGGCACTTGATGAGGCTTATATAGAATATGTTGACGCAGGGGATTATCCAAATTCCCTAAAACTAATGAAAAAGTATAAAAATCTAATAGTAATGAGAACATTTTCAAAGGCCTATGGCCTTGCCGCTTTTAGGATAGGTTATGCTGTTGGTGATAGTGAGGCTATAGATATGTTAAACAGGGTAAGGCAGCCTTTTAACGTAAATATGCTTGCTCAGATTGCAGCTGAAGCAGCGTTAGACGATAATGATTTCCTTAGAAAGTCCATAAAGACCAATAGAGAAGGTAAGGCATATCTTTATAAAGAATTTGAAAATCTTGGCTTGGAGTATATCCCTACTCAGGCTAATTTTATCCTTGTAAATGTTGGAGACGGTAAGAAGATATTTGATGATTTGTTGAAAGAGGGGGTAATTGTAAGATTTTTAGGGCCAGGGCTTGCGGAATATGTAAGGGTGTCCATAGGCACAGAAGAAGAAAATAAATTTTTTATAGAAAAATTGAAAAAAATATTAGGAAGATAACCTATGATTATAGTTTTGAAAAACGGTGTAAGTCAGGCTGACGTTGATTTTTTGGTAGAAAAGCTTAACTCATATGGATTTAAAACACATATATACTTGAATGAAGGCAAAACTGTTATAGGGCTTGTAGGGGATGAATCGGTCTTAAGGGATAAGCCATTAAGCTCTTTTCCCGGAGTTGAAAAAGTTGTCCCTGTATTTAAACCTTTTAAACTTGTCAGCAGTGAATTTAAAAAAGAAGATTCTGTGCTTGATATCAAAGGGTTTAAAATTGGCGGCAAGCACAGTGTTGTAATGGCAGGACCATGCTCAGTGGAAAACAGGGAGATGCTTTTTGAGGTAGCTTCCAGAGTGCATGCATCAGGTGCGAGGATATTAAGGGGCGGCGCTTTTAAACCAAGGACTTCTCCTTATGCTTTTCAGGGGCTTGGAGAGGAAGGTTTGAAATACTTAAGAGAAGCTGCTGATGAATATAATATGCTTGTAATAACTGAACTTATGGACCCTAGAGACCTTGATGCGGTTGGAAAATACACCGATATAATTCAAATCGGTGCAAGAAATATGCAAAATTTCAGGCTGTTAAAAGAGGTGGGTAAGTCTAATATCCCTTGCATGCTCAAGAGAGGGATTTGTGCTACCATTAAAGAGTTTTTGATGGCTGCTGAATACATTGCATCTGAAGGAAATTATAATATAATCCTTTGCGAAAGAGGCATAAGAAGCTTTGACAGTGAAACAAGAAACCTTTTAGACTTGTCTGCAGTGCCTGTAATTAAAGGGATGAGTCATTTGCCAATTGTGGTTGACCCAAGCCATGGCACAGGGAGAAGGGATTGTATTTTGCCGATGGCACAAGCTGCTATTGCAGCAGGAGCTGATGGATTAATGATTGAAGTGCATCCAAAACCATCTGAGGCTATGAGTGACGGTGATCAATCAATTACTCCTGAAGAGTTTGATATTTTGATGAAGCGAATAAAAATTATTGCTGCTACAGTTGAAAAACATATAGAGGAATAAGTTATTTTGGAAAATATTCATTTTAATAAAATAGGGATAGCCGGACTTGGGCTTATCGGTGGTTCGTTTGCAAAGGCTTTTGTTGAACAAGGGATTAAAGTTTATGGGTTTGATAAAAGTGTTGAATGTCTTGGCAGTGCGGCTGAGTCATTTATCTTTGAAGGGCTGACCGATAACGAAGATGAGTTTTTAAATTTTGAACTTGATCTTATTTATATTTGTTTGCCTGTTAATTCGGCTTTGAAATTTTTAGAATATCTTGGGGGCAAAAAGGTAACTACATTTATTACTGACGGTTGCAGCACTAAGAAAAGCATTTGTGAGAAAGCAAAAGATTTAAATCTCAACTTTGTCGGCGGGCACCCTATTGCAGGAAAAGAGGTATCAGGCTTTGAAAACTCAGAAGCAGATATCTTTAAAAATGCTTACCATATTTTGATAGACTCAGAGCAGAAAGAGTTTTTAGGTGCACTTAAAAATCTGCACAGTCAAATAGGTATGAAAGTGAATGTTATGGATGTAGATAGGCATGATAAAATATTTGGTCTTATCAGTCACTTTCCACACTTAATAGCTTTTTCTTTGATAGATTTTGTTGAAAATGAAGATTCATTGGCATTTAGTTTTACTGGAGGCGGGTTTAGAGATTTTACACGGATTGCAAAAAGTAACCCTACGATGTGGTCAGATATATTTTTTGATAACAGTGACAACCTACAGCAGCTGATTGATAGATATATTGAGGAGCTTACAAAATGGAAAAATGCTATAAAATCAAACGATTACGACCTAATGAAAAGCATGATTTCAAAGGTTAAAGGGTTGAGGGAAGCGCTATGATAAGTTTTGAAAAGGTGAATACGTTAAAAGGTGAAATAGTTGTACCGTCAGATAAGTCAATATCACATAGAGCATTTATTTTGTCAGCTATGGCTGAGGGGAAGAGTAAGGTATTAAATCCCCTCCTATCAAGAGATACTCTTGCAACAAAAGCAGCTCTTGCAGCTGTGGGAGCGAAATTTATTGAGATAGACAATGGCTTTATTATAGAATCTGAAGGGTTTAGAAACTTCATCGAGCCAAATGATATAATAAATTGCGAAAACTCAGGCACGACTGCTCGGCTTTTAACCGGACTTTTTGCCGGCCAAAATAAATACTTTGTTCTTACCGGAGATAATTCTCTTAGGAAAAGACCGATGGGTAGAGTTATTGAACCTCTTGGTAAACTTGGTGCTTATATTGTAGCCAGAGAAAATAACAGATTTTTGCCTCTTACTATTATCCCAAGACAGTTGAAGGGTGCAGATATCGTTGGAAAAGTAAAAAGTGCCCAGGTAAAAAGTGCAATTATTTTAGCAGGTCTTCAGGCTGATTCCAAAACTATTTATACAGAGCAGGCTGTTACAAGAAATCATACTGAATTAATGCTCAAATCTTATGGCGTTGACTTGAAAATTGACGGCTTAAAGATTGAGATAAATCCTGTGGATAGGTTAAAGCCTTGTGAAATAAGTGTGCCGGGTGATTTTTCATCAGCTGCTTTCTTCCTTGGTGCTGCTTTAATGTTTGAAAATGCAGAGATTTTGATCAAAAATGTTGGACTTAACTCTACAAGATGTGGAATGCTTGATATTTTAAAAGGTATGGGTGTTAATTTTGAAGTTAATTTAAAATCTGACATAGGCGACCCTTTTGGAGATATTTTTATTCAGCATCAAGAATTTGAAGGGATAAAAATAGATGGAGATATTGTCGCTAACATTATAGATGAAATTCCTATGATTTCTGCCTTAGGATTATTTTCCAAAACCCCAATTGAAATAAGAGGTGCTGAAGAGTTAAGGGTTAAAGAGTCTGATAGAATAAAAGCAATGGTTTATAATTTAAGGGAAATCGGGGCTGAGGTGGAGGAGTTTGATGACGGCTTAAAAGTTTATTCTTTGAAAGAAATAAATAAAAAGGCCAACTTGAAATCCTTTGATGACCATAGAATTGCTATGATAAATATCCTTTTGTCAAAAAGATTTGGGCAACTTAGTATTGACGAAATAGATTCAATTGATGTATCTTTTCCAGATTTTATCAGTAAGGTTGATAGCTTGAGTTTGAAATAACAGCTATTTATAAATATGAAACAAATTTTGTGAGAAAGTTAAATGCCTTTAAGAATTGCTGTTGATGGACCAGCAGGAAGTGGTAAAAGCACTATTTCAAAAATAATAGCTGAAAAGTTAAATTTAATTTATATCGACACAGGTGCAATGTACAGGGCTTGTGCTTATATAAGTATAAAATATGCTTTAGATGATGCTTCCCTTGTAGATAAACTTCAAAATTGCGACATACTTTTTAGAAAAGATGGACAGTGTCAGCGAGTAATTTTAGAGATAGATTCAGATGAACTTGATGTTACGGATGAGATACGAGGTGCTGAGGTTACGGCAAAAGTGCCTGAGACTTCAAAGATAAAAGAAGTACGAGAAATATTGACAAGAAAGCAGCAGGAAATTGCATCTAAAAATGATGTTATAATGGACGGGCGGGATATAGGCACAGTGGTAATCCCTGATGCTGAATATAAATTTTATCTTGATGCTTCAGCAGAAGAGAGAGCTAAAAGACGTTTTGATGAACTTAAAGACAAAGGTGAAGATGTGAATTTTGAGGATGTTTTACGAAGTGTAATAAAGAGGGATTTTGAAGATATGAATAGAGAAATTGCACCACTTAGAAAAGCTGATGATGCTATTTTAATAGATACAAGCAATATGACTATTGATGAAGTTGCAAATAAAATATTAGAGAGAGTGTTGGATTAATGAATATTATAGTAGCTGATTATTCAGGCTTCTGCTTTGGAGTGGAAAGGGCAATAAAAATTGTAGAGGAAACGTCTGATAAAGGTGGGCGTGTGTATACACTTGGTCCTATTATTCATAATCCTCAATTAGTTAAAAAGCTTGAAGAAAAGGGCGTAAATGTCAAAAAGAGTGTTGAAGATGTCGAAAAAGATGATGTTGTGGTAATCCGCTCTCACGGTATCCCCAAACAACATATGGATAAATTAAAAGACAATAAAATAAGTGTTGTGGATGCGACATGTCCATTTGTGACAAGGGCTCAGCGACAAGTTTCGATACTAAGTAGCAGTGGCTATTTTTTGGTTGTTTTTGGCGAAAAGGAGCATCCGGAAGTAAAAGGGATAGTAAGTTATGCAAATAATGGATTTGTAGTTGTTGAAAATAGTGATGAAGTAGAAAGATATGTTGGATTTCACGATAAAATTGGTGTGGTGGCTCAGACTACCCAGAATAAAGCCAAGTTTGACATGGTAGTAGATGCCTTGAAGTCAAAGTGTAACGAGCTTAAAATAGTTAATACTATATGCAATGCCACTGACCAGAGACAGGAAGCTGCAAAAAAGGTTGCTTTAATTTCAGATATAATGTATGTAATCGGTGGTAAAAATAGTGGAAACACCACGAGACTTTATGAAATTTGCAAAGATATATGCCCCAAAGTGTTTCATATTGAGACAAAGGACGAGATTGACAAATCCGACCTTATAGGGGTAGAAAACATTGGCATAACCGCTGGAGCAAGCACTCCTAAATTTTTGATAGATGAGGTTATAGAATTTTTAAAAGAGGTTGAACATGCAGGATAACAATGGGATGAACAATGAAATGAAATTTGAGGACTTCGAGTCTATGCTTGAGGATTCTCTCAATCCGCCGTCTAAGGGGAGTATTGTAAAAGGGTCGGTGGTTGCAATAAATGGTACAGATATTTTAGTTAATATTGGTTATAAATCTGAAGGTGTAATAGATAAAAGTGAGCTTGAAAACAATGGAGAGCTTACAGTCAAGGTTGGCGATGAGATAGAGGCATTGGTCGAAGGTGTCCAGGGTGGTGGTGGTTATGTCAGACTTTCAAGAAAAGTATTGAATCAGCAGAGAGATTTTGATGAGATTCTTGAAAAGTTTGAAAAAAATAAGCCTGTCGCCGTTAAGATTGAAAACTTCAATGACAAAGGGTTTACAGGAAAAGTAGGTGAAGTTTCGGTATTTATCCCTTCCAATCATATTGATGTCAGGAATAAAATTAAAGACAGTAAAAGTTATATCGGCAAAGTTTTAAATTGCAAAATTTTAAAGGTAGATAGAAAGAGCAAAAGTATATTGGCTTCTCACAAACTTTATATTGTTGAAGCAGCTGAGATGGAAAAGAATGAGCTGTTTGACTCCATTAAAGAAGGGGACAAAGTTAAGGGTAAAGTAAAAACAATTAAAGAATACGGTGTATTTATAAATATAGGGGCTGTGGATGGTTTTCTTCATAGAGACAATATTGATTGGGGAAAGGTAAAACATCCATCAAAATATTTGGAAGTAGATGATGTAGTCGAAACAGTTGTTTTAAATGTTGATAAAGAAAATAAAAAAATTGAACTTGGCTTAAAACAGCTAAAAGAAGACCCTTGGAATAAAGTTGCGGAAAAATATCCTTTGGAGAGTGAGGCAAAGGGCAGAGTAGTGACCAGAAGAAAGAAGGGTTATGTCGTAGAGCTTGAGTCTGGTGTTGACGGGTTTATCCCTGAAGAAGAGCTTTCCTGGATTAAAAACTCCTCTGTGAAGCTTGAAAGAGGGGATATGGTTGAGGGCAAGGTTATCGGAGTTGATAATGACCACAAAAAGGTCTTGATGTCGTTAAAATTGTTATCTGAGAATCCTTGGATAACCTTAAAGAATAACCACCCGGAAGGGTCAGTTGTTACAGGCAAAATTAAAAGTGTAACTGACTTTGGTATATTTGTAGATTTTGGTGCACATATAGATGGTCTTATCAGAAAAATCGATATTTCTTGGACTGAAGATATTCAGGATTTAAATGAAAAGTTCAAAGCAGGTGATGAAATTACTGCTAAAATTCTAAAAATTGACGAGGATAAAGAAAGAATTTCTCTCGGTATAAAACAGCTTGAGAAAAATCCTTGGAAAGACATTGACAAACTTTTACCTTCGGGTAAAGTATTAGATGTTGAAGTAATTGAAGTTAATAAAGAGAATGTTGTTGTTGCATTGCCGAAAGACTTAAAGGGGATAATTCCTGCTAAAGAGCTTGATGAAAATAAAGTTATTCCAGAAGAGTTTTGCAAGGTAGGGGATACTTTAAAAGTTGTTGTGTTGAAAATTGATAAAAGGAACAGGGAGATATTGCTTTCAGTCAAAAAATACAAGCTTGACTCTGAAAAACGTGAAGTAAAAGAGTATTTAAAGCAGATAGAAGATAATTCGGATTCTACATTTAACTTAGGCACCTTAATAAAAGGGAAGATTGACGAGATAAAATAATCAAGGGGCTTAATAAGCCCCTTTTTTGTTGAGGTAATCATATGTATTTCGCTCTTTTTGCCATTTCGGCTTTTCTTGTGATATTTAGTGGGATAAAACTTTCAAAATATGGGGATGTAATAGCATCAAAGACCCCTTTGGGACACAGTTTTGTAGGTGTCACATTTTTGGCTCTTTTTACAAGTCTGCCTGAGCTTATCTCTTCTATTGGTGCAGTTACAATTGTTGATGCCCCTGATTTGGTATTTGGCAATGTCTATGGCTCAAATATGTTTAATATTCTGATTATATTCTTTCTTGATGCACTTTTTAAAAAGGATAGTGTGTTTAAAAGTGTCAGTTTATCAAATATAGTCACGGCATCATTTGCAATACTTTTACCACTTATATCAGCATTTGGCTTTTTATTGAATATAAAATTATTTGGTGTTATAAGCGGGATTAGCCTTGCTATATTTATAATCTATATCCTTTCAATGTACAGTGCTTACAGGACAATTGATATGAGTGACTCTGAGATTGAAGATGAAGGCATGGAAATTAGCCTGAACAGAGCTGTATTTATGTTTATGTTTATGGCGTCAATAATTGTATTTGCCGGGCTTCTTCTAAGTAAGAGTGCAGATGAAATAGCTGCTGTTACCGGTCTTGGTAGGACGGTAGTTGGTTCATTTTTACTTGCACTGGTGACATCTTTGCCTGAAGTTTCAGCATGTGTTGGTGCAATCAAGGTTGGCTCACCTAATATGGCTATCGGAAATTTATTTGGCTCAAATGTTTTTAATATTACAATTATACCTATTGCTGATATATTTTACAAAAAAGGGGATATTTTTACTGCTGCTAGCAAAATAAATCTTATTGCAGCAATATCTTCAGCAATTATTGTGCTAATTGCAGTATTAGGTATACAACAGGACAAACTTTCAAAGTTCAGATTTGGACATATTTCTTTATATTCTGTCTATATTCTTTTATTTTATGTGGTATACTCTACTATAATTGTCAGAGGTTAGTGGATGAAAAAATGGGGCAAAAGATTATTTAAACTTATTTTTGTTATCTTTATTGTGGGATTTATCTTTTCTGCGATACTCTACTATACTGGAAATGATGTAAGTGAGTTTTCCAAAAATAAAATAGTTGTTATAGACTTACAAGATGTAATTTATGAATCGGATACCATAATCAACAAGTTAAAAAAATATAATAAGAATGAGAAAGTGAAAGGGTTTATTCTTAGAGTAAACTCCCCTGGTGGAGGGGTTGCTCCGAGTCAGGAAATTTACAGATATATTAAAAATCTTGATAAACCTGTATTTGTAGCGATGCAATCTCTTGCTGCTTCAGGTGGATATTATGTTTCCATTGCAGCTGATAAAATATATGCTTTACCGGGCACGATAACAGGAAGTATAGGGGTAATTATTAAGTTTCCCAATATGAAAGGGCTTTACGAAAAAATAGGGATAGATTTTCAAACTATAAAATCGGGTAAATTCAAGGATATCGGCTCACCAAACAGAGAGATGACTAAAGAGGAGATTAAACTTCTTCAAGATTCTATAATGGAAGTATACAATCAATTTGTGAGTGATATTTTAAGTTCGAGAAAGATAAAGAAAGAGACTTTGCTTGATTATGCTGATGGCAGAATAATAGTTGGAAGTGTTGCCAAAAAGATTGGGCTGATAGATGAGCTTGGGACTTATTTAGACGCATTTGAGGATATGAAAAAACATTACAATATTCCGGATGCAGAGCTTTATTTTGATACTAACAAGGATAATTTACTTGAAAGGCTTACCGAAACAGCAACATATTTTAGAAACAAGATGGAAAATAAAAATTACCTATACTATCTTTTTGAAGGGTAATAAATATAGATGTTTGCAAAAGTCAGAACATTTACTCTAATAGGTATTAATTCCGAGCAGGTGGATGTTGAAGCCGACATA
Organism: Deferrivibrio essentukiensis; assembly: GCF_020480685.1. Classification (NCBI taxonomy): domain Bacteria; kingdom Pseudomonadati; phylum Deferribacterota; class Deferribacteres; order Deferribacterales; family Deferrivibrionaceae; genus Deferrivibrio; species Deferrivibrio essentukiensis. The sequence continues at coordinate 102,350 of NZ_JAJAFU010000002.1, read as the reverse complement.
CGAAATATGGGGATGCCATCTTTTAATGTTGTTGGGCTCGCTGAAGGTGCCGTAAAAGAGAGTCGTGAAAGGGTAAAATCTGCCTTAAAAAATCTTGAATTTAATATCTTTGATAAACCTATTACAGTCAATTTGGCTCCAGCCGATCTTAAAAAGGATGGGAGTCATTTTGATTTACCTGTTGCGATAGCCCTGTTGAAAGCCTCTGGGGTTATAAATGCCGATTTAGACAAATTTGCTTTTGCCGGTGAGCTTTCTCTGGATGGAAGACTTAGAGGGGTAGCAGGCATTTTACCTTTTGCATCAAGTCTTGAAGATAATACAAAATTGATATTACCTAATGAAAATGTAAGAGAAGCATCTGTCCTTGAAAATATTGAGATTTACGGATTTGACACGTTATCAGAAATACTACCTTTTTTGAATGGAGATGTGAAAGAGCCTTACAAAGGAGGGGTAGAGTTTGTCCCTGATACTTATGATATTGACTTTTCGGATGTAAGGGGGCAGTTTTTGGTTAAAAGGGCATCTGAGATTGCAGCGGCAGGGATGCACAATTTGTTAATGATGGGACCGCCAGGCAGCGGAAAAACTATGATAGCCAAGCGTATCCCTACCATTATGCCTGCCATGACGATAGATGAGGCTATTGAGACTACCAAAGTTCATTCGGTAGCGGGACTTCTTAGGGAAAATAAGGGGCTTGTCCAAACCAGACCTTTTATTATTACCCACCCAACGGCAAGTGATGTGGCAGTGATAGGTGGCGGAAAGGACGCAAAACCGGGTTTGGTGAGTATTGCCACCAACGGTATACTTTTTTTCGATGAATTTTTGGAATTTAAGAAAAATGTTCTCGAAGTGTTGAGGCAACCTTTGGAAGATAGGGTAGTGACTGTGAGCAGAGCAAACAGGACAGTGGTATATCCTGCCAATTTTATGTTTGTGGCGGCATGTAACCCTTGCCCGTGCGGCTTTTATGGCACAGACAAAGAATGTGTATGCTCTATGGGGCAGATTCAAAAATACAGGAGCAAGCTGTCAGGCCCGATAATGGACAGAATAGATTTGCATGTCAATGTTGAAGCAGTTGATATAAAAGAATTAAACAAACTGCCGGAGGGAGAATCATCTAAAGAGATTAAGAAACGTGTAGAGCTTGCAAGACAATTGCAGGAGAAAAGATTTAAGAAAGAAAAGATTAACTACAATAGTCAGATGACTGAGCGTCATATCAAAAAATACGCAAATATTGCCGATGAGGCATATTTGACCCTCGAAAATGTCCATGAAAAGCTTGGACTGTCGGCAAGAAGCTATATGAAAATTTTGAAAATAAGCCGCACTATCGCTGACCTTGAAGGCAGCAATGAGGTTTCTAAAAAGCATATTCTTGAAGCCTGCCAGTATAGGTTTGAAAATAGGGGGTAACTGCTTTAACAGAGTTACCTGATTTTTTTAAGTTGAGTTTTAAAACTATTCATTCTAACAAACGCTATATTTGATTATTTTTTAACCAGTAAATTAAATATTTGTGCAAACTTTAAGCATAAATTCATAAGAATCCAATAATAATTGATTATTTTTTTGGCACAAAGGTTGCTCCTTAGTTTCCAACTAAATTCTATGGAGGTCTTTATGAAACTTATCAAGGCTATTATCAAACCCTTTAAGCTTGATGATGTAAAGGATGCCCTGAGTGAGCTCGGAATCACAGGGATGACCGTCTATGAAGTTAAGGGGTATGGAAGGCAGAAAGGGCACAGTGAACTTTATCGAGGTGCGGAATACAATATTGATTTTGTGCCAAAGGTGCTCATAGAAATTGTAGTTAAAGATGAATTAGAGGAAAATGTTGTAAATGCTATTGCTAAAGCAGCTAAAACCGGGAAGATAGGGGATGGTAAGCTTTTTGTAATCCCTGTTGAAAAGTCACTAAGAATAAGAACAAATGAGCTAAATGATGAAAGTTTATAGGAGGTCTGCCATGAAAATAATTATAACTGTTATATATTTGTTGATTTTATCCGTTTCCGTTTTTGCTGAAGGGGATAAGATAATTACTCTTGAGTCCCTTGAGGAATCCATCAAGCAGGTGCAGACAAATGCTGACTGGCTTTGGACATTAATCGCAGCCTTTATGGTATTTTTTATGCAGCTTGGTTTTGCTATGGTAGAATCAGGATTTACCAGATCAAAAAACGCTCTTAATATTATAATGAAAAATTTACTGGATTTTGCGGCAGGGTCGATAGGATTTTGGGCGGTTGGTTTTGCCATAATGTTTGGAGCAACATCAACAGGTTTTTTCGGCACTGAAGGATTTTTTCTGTCAAATTGGGATATGCAGGATAATTGGACGTTAGCTTTTTGGATATTTCAGGTAGTATTCTGTGCTACTGCGGCGACAATTGTATCAGGTGCTATAGCTGAAAGGGCAAACTTCAAATTTTACATTCTATTTAGTTTTATTATGTCAATGCTTATATATCCGGTTTTTGGCAGCTGGGCTTGGGGAAGTCTTTTTCACGGAAATGGTTGGCTTGAAAAGCTTGGTTTTATAGACTTTGCAGGCTCCACAGTAGTCCATTCCATAGGTGGTTGGGCATCACTTGCTGCAGCAATAATCATTGGGCCGAGAATTGGAAAATATGGGGATAAAGGCCAGATTAGGGTAATTCCAGGCCATAATATCCCTTTGGCGGCACTTGGTGTTTTTATCTTGTGGTTTGGCTGGTACGGATTTAATGTGGGGAGTGAAACAGCAGCAGACTCTGCTTTACCACTCATTGCAGTGAATACGACACTTGCTCCTGCAGCTGCAGTGTTGTCGGCAATGACTGTGACATACTTTAGGTATAAAAAGTTTGATATCGGTATGTCATTAAACGGTGCATTGGCAGGGCTTGTAGGTATTACTGCAGGATGTGCAAATGTCACACCTTTTTATTCAATTATCATAGGTATAGTGGCAGGTATCCTTGTAGTCTATTCGGTTATATTCTTTGATAAGATTAAGGTAGATGACCCTGTGGGTGCAATTTCGGTGCACGGTGTAAACGGGGCATGGGGCACACTTGCAGCAGGATTATTTAATTACAATTTTGAAACCCATACCCTTGAACCAGTAATTATAAGCCAAATTATTGGTATTTTGGCAGCATTTATTTGGGCATTTGGCTCAACATATGTTGTTGTAAAGATATTAAATATCTTTATAAAATTCAGAGTAACCGAAGAGGAAGAGATTATGGGGCTTGACTTTTTCGAGCATGGCGCTAACGCTTATCCTGAGTTTCAAAAATCTTTAATTAGATAATATTGTAATTACTACCCCTGAATATTTAGCATAAGTAGGTATTCAGGGGTAGTTTTCTTAATTAGTACTAATAAATTGTATATTGATCATCATTCTGTCTTTTATGAAAAAATATAAAAAGCTCAATTTATCTATAAAAATGTCTAACAATAATAATCGAACAAGAGATGGTGGTTAATTTAATCTTTTCAGGAAAGATACCAGCTCCAGATTGGTGTAAAGTATAACTTTATAATAACTTGCAAATTTATATTTCAAAATCTCACTTTTATTTGACACGTTATACTCCTTCTGGTAATATTTAAATGTGCTGTGGAAGTCCGGTGAAAATCCGGCGCTGTCCCCGCAACTGTAAGCTGGACGAAAGCCAATTTGGCCACTTCCGAGTGTCTTAAGATAATTTAGACATGAGGTGGGAAGGTCGGCAAGTAGGATGAAAGCAAGCCAGGATACACAGCTCAAAAATATAATACTACGGAGGATAGTGACATGAGTAGCCTGTCTATTTCTATTATCAAACATTTTTCTTAAGCAAAAACTAATTTAAAAATTATCACTTTAGGAGTCAATTCATGAGTATAAAAGTAATTAAGCGTGACGGTAGGTTTGTATCTTTTGATATTGAGAGGATAGCAAATGCTATATTTAAGGCTGCCAAAGCAGTTGGTGGTGAAGACAGACAGTTAGCTGCCAATCTGACCCAAAAAATTTCGTCTATTATTTTAGATAAATATTCTACTATCGGTTCGGTAACCGTAGAAGATATTCAAGATATTGTTGAAAAAACGCTAATTGAAAACGGACATGCCAAAACTGCAAAGGCTTATATCTTGTATAGAAAACAGAGAGCAGATGCCAGAGAATTAAGGCAGGCTTTTGGTGAAATAGAAAACATCTTAGACGAATATTTAAGTGGCTCAGATTGGCGAATTAAAGAAAACAGCAATACCACATTTTCCCTTCAAGGTTTAAATAATTTTATATCTTCTTCTATTACAGCCAAATATTGGCTCAATAAAATATACACTGAGCAGATAAAAAATGCCCACGTAAACGGAGATATTCATATACACGATTTGGGCTCTTTGTCAGTTTACTGTTGCGGTTGGGATTTAAAAGATTTGCTTTTTAGGGGATTTGGTGGAGTCTATGGAAAGGTAGAAAGTGCACCGCCAAAGCATTTCAGGACGGCGTTAGGACAGATAGTCAATTTTTTCTATACCCTTCAGGGTGAAGCAGCGGGTGCACAGGCATTTGCCAATTTTGATACACTGCTGGCTCCGTTTGTAGCATTTGACAATCTTTCTTACGAAGAGGTAAAACAGGGGATTCAGGAATTCATTTTTAATTTGAATGTCCCCACAAGGGTAGGGTTTCAGACACCTTTTACAAATCTTACTTTTGATTTGACAGTCCCTGATAATTTTAAAAATGAGGCTGTGGTTTATGCAGGGGAAGTTACATCATATCAATATGGAGAGTTTCAGCGTGAGGTTAATTTAATCAACAAAGCATTTATAGAAGTGATGTCAAAGGGGGATGCGAAGGGGAGAATTTTTACATTTCCTATCCCAACATACAATATATCAAAAGAGTTTGATTGGGAAAATTCGGTTGTTACAGATTTGATGCGTATGACAGGCAGATATGGGACACCATATTTTGCAAACTTTGTGAATAGTGATATGTCACCTGAAGATGCAAGGAGTATGTGCTGCAGGCTTAGGCTTGATAATAGAGAGCTTAGAAAAAGAGGCGGGGGGCTTTTTGGTGCAAATCCTCTCACCGGTTCAATAGGAGTTGTAACCATAAATTTATCGAGAATCGGTTATTTGGCGGAAGATGAAAGTGGCTATTTTAAAAGATTATCTCATTTGATGGATATAGCACGACAGTCCCTTTATATTAAAAGAAAGATTTTGGAGCAATACACCGATATGGGGCTTTACCCTTACTCAAAGGTTTATCTTGATAGTATCAAAAATCATACGGGGCAATACTGGAAAAATCATTTCAATACCATCGGTATTATCGGTATGCACGAATCACTATATAATTTCTTAGGGGTAGGAATCGACTGCAAGGAAGGGTTAGAATATGCGGCAAAAGTGTTGAATTTTATGAATGATAATTTAATAAAATTTCAGGAAGAGGATGATATGCTTTACAACCTTGAAGCGACTCCTGCTGAAGGGACGAGCTATAGATTGGCAAAATTGGACAAAAAGTATTATCCAAGAATTTTTACTTCAGGTGATAATAAGCCTTATTATACAAATTCAACTCAACTGCCTGTGGATTCAAGGCTTGATCTGTTTTCTGCTCTTGAACATCAAAACAATTTACAGCCGCTTTATACCGGAGGGACTGTTTTTCATACATTTATTGGTGAATCTGTTGATGATACTGCATCGTTAAAAGAGCTTGTAAAAGAGATAGCTTACAGTTACAAAATCCCTTATTTTACAATTACGCCGACATTTTCTATTTGTCCTATTCATGGTTATCTAAAAGGGGAGCATCATTATTGTCCAATATGTAAAGAGGAAAAAACAAATGAAATTTTATCAGAAATCAGACAACTAAAAGTAGGAGGTAATAAATGAGCAATCAAGAAAAAATTAAAATTTTGGAAGAAGAATTAAAAAATGTAAAAGGGACGAAATGTGAAGTTTACAGCAGGGTGGTAGGATACCATAGGCCTGTTGATAATTGGAATGAGAGTAAGCAGGAAGAATTTAAGGATAGAGAAACGTATAATGTTTCATTTGCCGATAGCAGGATTTGAGCCTTTATCTCTCAATAATTTTACAGGTAGAGCTGCCTGCACCGTATTTACATCAGGATGTAACTTGCGGTGCAGGTATTGCCACAACAGACACTTGGTGCTGGAAACCGAGCCGCTTTTAAGCAGTGATGAGCTAATTGATAAACTTTCAAAAAGTGCAGTAAAGAATATTTCAATAACTGGCGGTGAGCCGCTTATGCACAGAGGTCTTAAAGATTTTCTCATCTTTTTGCGTGAATATGGCTTTACAATAAAGTTAGATACAAATGGGACTTATCCGAAAAGACTGTCTGATATTATTGATGAAGGGCTAATTGATTACATTGCGATAGATATTAAAGGTTTTGATAATGATGACTTTAAATATATCACAAGAAGTGGATTTGATCTTAGGACACTTAAAGAAACAATTGGCCTGGTTAAAAAGTCAAATATAGATTTCGAATTAAGATATACTGTCTGGAAAGTGCCCTCAGAAGAGTCTGTGAGATATTTTTTTGATGAAATGGATTTGGAAAGTTTGGATATAATCTATTTGCAGCGATATACAAATAATTGCTTAGATAAAACATTTATTCCAGAATTAAACGATGAATCTTTAACAAAAACTGAAAAAATACTAAAGAAGTATGTTAGCGCATTCGTTAGGAACTAATTTTACTTTTTGAAAAGTTCCACTTATTTTTCCAAATAAAGTTTAATAGAGTTAACTTTTTGATGTCTTGGTATAAAGTATTTGATATTAGATATCTTTTATATTAAGGTAAATTATAAGATGAAGGTTAAGCTTACCATTCACATACTGATATTAGTGACTGTTATTTTAACTGTTCTGACAACAATCAACTATTATCAAAGCAAGCAAATTTTGTTGTTAGAAGTTATGAATCAGGCAGAAACGATTACTGCAAACTCGAAAAGCTCCATTGAGGAATTTTTAAGATATATCAAAGATATTAGCTACAATATTAGCCGAGATTATTTGGTTGAAAAGTTTTTAGAAGATTACGATGCTAACATTAAAGAAAAGCTTGAGGAAAAGTTTTTGGAAATATATTCTAAACTTCCTGTTATTCAGGCACTACGTATAACAGATTTACAAGGTCAGATTATGGTTTTTGTGAGGGAAGGGGAGGTCTTGTCAAAAGTCAACAATTATAAAGGAATTAGTTTGTCTGAAAAAGACTTTTTCAAAGAAGCGGTTGCAGATAATTCCTCAGAAATAATACTTTCCAATTTTGAAAGGGGTAAGTTACCTGAAACCGTTAATTTTTGTCCTGCTATGGTTAGAGCTGTTGTGCCAATAATGTCTAACAATAACAAAGCTGGATATTTGATTGTTAATTTTTGGGGATTGAAAATAGGCCAGTTTGTTAGTAGATTTAAAAAAGATACCGGCGTGGCTTTTCTGGTTGAAGTAAATAATATGAATAAAGAAAGAAACGGTATATTTTTGTTTCATAGAGATAAAAGTTACGAATTTGCTAATCAGTATAATACAAGTTATTATTTTCAAAATATTTATGGAAAAGAGATGTTTGATAAACTGAAGGATGATTTTGGTATATTTAAGATCAATGAAGATATTTTTGCATTTGCATCAGTTTATCCTTACAAAGACAAGGCACGAAAATGGGTAATATGCAATACTCTCTATTCCAATTATTATTTAAGTGTACTTGAAGTTCTTAAAAAAAACTTACTGTCAATATTTATTGTTTCCGTATTTTTAAGTCTTTTTGTTTCCATATTTTTTACCGAGAGCTTTTTTAAACCATTAAATGAAATAAAGTTGGCACTTAATGCTTATGGGAAAGGAGATTTTAGTTACAAGGTTGATGAAGCAAAAATGGATAATGAACTAAAAGAAATAATGAAAAATATTTATGAAATGGTTAGTGCACTGCAAAAATATATTTTGGAAATAGAGGAAAGACAAAAAAAAATTGAGCTTTTAAATAGATTAAGCTCTATTGGACTTTTGTCTGCAGGTATCAGTCACGAATTAAACACACCTTTAAATTCAATTATTTTGTTGTGCGATATTCTGATAGAAGAAAGTAAAAATGATAAGGTAAACATGAATGATATTACCGATATAAAGAATGAGGCCAAAAGATGCGTGTCTATTATAAGAAATTTAAAATTACTTGATCCTCAAAATAAAGTGCACATAAATGATGTGGTAAATATAAGAGAGGTCATAGAAAGTAATATATTATATTTCAAGAATATTTTTAATAACTTAGTTATAGAATCAAGCTTGGTGGATTGTAATATTTTAGGTAATAGCGTTTTGCTGAGTCAAGTAGTGTTTAATATTTTATTAAATGCAATTGAAGCATGCGATTCTGAATGTAGAATATCTATAAAAGTTTTTGAAAAAGATAATAAGGTCTGTATAATTATAAGGGATAAAGGAAGAGGTATGGACGAGGAAACGATAAACAATATCTTCGTCCCATTTTATACTACAAAAAATCCACAAAAAAGTATGGGTTTGGGGTTGAGTCTTGTACACAAAATTGTATCTGATCATAATGGAAAAATTGAAGTAAAATCCAAAAAGGGTGAATGGACGGAATTTGTTTTGAGGTTTGATAAATATGAAAGTTTTGGTAATTGAAGATAATAAAGTATTAAACAATACGTTAGTAAGGAGTCTTCAGAATAATTATGACGTTTATGGGACTACAGACCCTGAGATGGCATTAAACCATCTGGAAAACGAGTTTGTTGATGTGGTAATATCGGATATAAAGTTGCCTAAAATTAATGGACTTGATTTATTAAAAAAAATAAAAGAGATATCAGGTGATATACATGTAATGTTAATAACCGGATATGGTACCGTTGAGGAAGCAGTTGATGCCATTAAGTCGGGCGCTTATGATTATTTGCTTAAGCCTGTTGATATAGAAGTACTAAAGCTAAAATTATCTCAAATTTCAGAAACAATAAATATAAAAGAACGAATTCTTTTGGAGGCCAATAAAGTAAACATTGTGTATAACTCAAGTGTTATGTCACAACTACTTGCTTTTGCACAGAAAGCAGCCAAAACAGATTCTAATATTTTAATCGAAGGGGAGAGTGGAACAGGGAAAGACCTTGTTGCTAGATTTGTTCATGAAAATAGCTCAAGAAATAATAATTCTATAATTTCGATTAATTGTGCAAATTTTCAGGAAAACATTTTTGAAAGTGAATTGTTTGGTTTTAAAAGAGGAGCGTTTACAGGCGCTGATAGAAATAAGCGAGGTCTTATTTCTGTCGCAAATGGAGGTACATTATTTTTAGATGAAATAAGTGAAATACCTCTTCCTATTCAGTCTAAACTTTTAAGGTTTATTGAAACTAAAACTTTTTACCCTTTGGGTTCGGAGGGTATTGAAAAAAGTGACATAAGGCTGATTACCGCCACTAATAAGGACTTGAACACGTTAGTTAAAAATGGTGGTTTTAGAGATGATTTATATTATAGGATTAGTGTAGTTAAAATAAAAATACCACCTTTAAGAGAGAGAAAAGAGGATATATTGCCACTGGCATATTTCTTTATTAAAAAATTTAAAAGTTTAAACCCAACAATTATAGACATTGAAGAAAAGGCAAGGAGTAAGCTTTTGTCATATGATTATCCGGGTAATGTAAGAGAATTGTCAAATATTATAGAACGGGCAATGATAATCGAAAGTAATGAATGCACTATCACCGGTACTTCAATAATTACAGAAAAAACATTTGGACACGAAGAAAAAGAATTGAGTCTTTCAGATATTGAAAAACGCCACATAATGAATGTACTTAGGAAAAATAATTATGATAAAGTAAAAACTGCTGCTATTTTACAGATTGACAGATCAACACTTTATCGAAAATTAAAAGAATATAATTTACAATAAATAATATTTGTGTTGCATTTTAAAACACATAATTCTCAAAATCCAACATTTTTATAAATTGGCCTGAAGAAATACAACATTTTTTGAACAAGTCTTTTGGCATTTTATTTGCATAAAACGAATAAACTTTTGAAGGAGGAATAGATGAAGAAAACTTTATTTTGTTTAATTTTTATTTTTATTTGTACTATGGCAATGGCGTATGACCCTGATTCCAGCTGTGTCAAATGTCATTCTGACAAGCAAGCTTTGGAAAAATTAGGATATCCTCAAATGTATCTTAACCCGACTGAAGTTGACAAAGAAGTTAACATGGAGGGTGTTCCAACTTGTGTAGATTGTCACCTTGGTAACAATCAAACGATGGATAAGGATGAAGCTCACAAAAATATGCCAAGACCGTTTTATGCAGCAGTTGGTAAAAAACATAAATATGAAGCTGTGAGCAGAGAAGTTACGAACTTTGATCCAATTCAGCCAAAAGGGAATGACAGAACAAAATTGTTGATTAGGAAACCTACTGAAGAGGCTAAAGAAAAATATGGAATTAAAAAGATAATCCAACTTTTTTATCATGATCACGATCCTAAAACCATGGCCTATTCACCCAAAATTGCAAAAGAAACATGCGGAAAATGCCATGAGAATGAATTGGAGGCTTATAATAAGTCTGGAATGGGACTTAACAAGTATCAAAGGGGTTTTACTGATTGGACAGCTAACCCTCCAGGACCTCAAAATTGCGGTGTTTGGTGGGGGGATAACTACAAGAAGATAAAGGATGAGTGTACCAAAGATTTTACAGAGTTAATGAATGCCGGGAAAAACAGAGGTTGTAATAAGTGCCATGCCAGTTGTAACGATTGTCACTATGAAGGATTTAAAAAGTCAAATGCTAGACATTTGTTTGCCAAAAAAGTCGAAAATTTAAGCTGTTATGGAAGTGGAAAAGGGACAATATGCCATGCAGGTCCTATGGATAGGAGAAGGGGCGCTGGTTATATCCGTGAAGAATTTGCATTTCCGTATGATGAGTTGCCAACAGACGTTCACTCTAAAAATGGTATAAATTGTATCGATTGTCACAAAATGAAAAATCACAGCTACGGGCATTTGGCGTCAAATGATGCTAAAGAGTCATGTTCAAGCTGTCATAATGAAGTTGTAGAAGCTATTAAGGCAAGTGATGATCACAAAAATGTCGATTGCACATCTTGCCACATAAAAGAGGTTGGCGCGTACCAGTTTACTTTCTGGGGTCCTGGAATGTCGGAAGGCCAATTTAATTATTTTGCTAAACATAAAGAATATTATGGTACCAGAAGTATGCCAACTTTGATTAAACATCCGACAACTGGGAAGTGGATCCCTGTTAAACCCTACCCTATGGCAGTTATGAACATTAAAGGTGATGTGGAAAAGACAGGTCTAAAACTTAGAGAGATTGAAAAGACCGTCGTAAAAGGTAAAACCGAAATTGGTGAGCCGGAAAACTTTATTATTGAGAGAAAACCCGATGAAGTAAATGATATGTATGTAATAACCGGGATATTTAGAAATTTGAAAAATAATGATAATATGCTTGCCTGGATTCAAATGGACAAAATGTCTCATGCCATAGGAAGTGGTAGGAGTTGTAACAGTTGCCATGCAAGCCACGAACAGATTGCTACCAGTTGGTTTGCTTATGATGTGAAAACTGATGTTAACAAACCTTTTTATGGTTCATATGTTATTAAAGCCGGTAAAGATGGTTTGATATTCAGTGACTTTAACTTTAGTGAAATAATACCAGTAAAAGGAAGAAATGTGGACGATTTTGCACCGTTTGTATACGATAGCAAGGCTTGGAATGTGAAAGGTATAGATTTTTCCATACCATTTGACGACCAAAAGTATGAGAAACAGTTAAATAAATACAATATGTTGTATGCCCAAATACACGATTTGAGATTAAAGTTTAATAAGGATAAAATAAAGTCTGAACAACTGAAAAAAATTAAAGCTATTTTGCCTCATAACCAACAGATAGCAGAAAGGATGCTTGAAAATCTATCTAGAGAGGAATAGTGGCAAAAATAATGGGGGCTTTTGCCCCCTCAACTTTTTACATATATCTGCCAACGGCAAGAGCTATTGCTTTTAACTCTCCCATCATTTTGATAAATTGGTCCGGTTTTAAAGACTGTGCACCATCACTTAGAGCTTTTTCAGGCTCAGGGTGTACCTCTACAATTATACCGTCAGCACCAACTGCAATGGCAGCTCTAGCAAGCGGTGTAACATAATGCCAATGACCAGCTGCGTGGCTTGGGTCAATTATTATTGGTAAGTGCGACCTTTCCTGGACAACAGGCACGCAACTAATATCAAGGGTGTTTCTTGTTGCAGTTTCAAAAGTTCTTATACCTCTCTCACAGAGAATTACATTACTATTTCCTTCTGAAAGGATATATTCTGCTGCCATTAAAAATTCTTCTATGGTTGTGGCCATCCCTCTTTTTAAAAGCACAGGTTTTTTGGTTTTTCCTAAAAGTGATAATAGTGCAAAGTTTTGTATGTTTCTTGCACCTACCTGAAACATATCGGTATATTTGTAGACCACATCCACATCCCTCGGATTGACGACTTCAGTAACAAAAGGAAGCCCTGTTACATCTCTTGCTTTTGCAAGAAGTTTTAGACCTTTTTCCCCTAGCCCTTGAAATGCATAAGGTGAAGTTCTCGGTTTGAATGCACCACCCCTGAGCATTTTTGCCCCGGCAGCTTTAACATATTCGGCTGATTTGATAATCTGCTCTTCACTCTCCACGGAGCAAGGTCCTGCAATAACTGTAATCTCTTCCCCCCCAAACTTTACGCCTGCTACATCAATGACCGATTTTTCTTTTTTTACCTCACGGCTTGCAAGCTTATAAGGTTTTGTGATTGGGAGCACTTTATCAACCCCCGGCATATCACCAATAAGCCCGATATGGTCTTTGTCACTAAGCCCGATAAGCCCTACGACATTTCTCTCTTTTCCAAAGATGATGTGTGGCTTGAACCCAAACTCTTCAGCTTTTGTGCAGACATCTTTTAATTGTTGCTCAGTTGCTCCAATTTCCATTACTACTATCATACAATCCTCCATAACAAAAAAGGCCACAAGCGGTATAACCGCCTGTGGCCTTTATTATTTTAATATTTATAGGCTCACCCTCAGGCGGTATACCTCAACTTATAAAAGTAAAAAAAGAAAAAGTTAAAGAAAAATGAGTCAACAGATTTTTTGAATAGCTCAAAGGTTAAACTTTTCATGGCAAATTTATAATCGTTAAAATTTTTAAAGTCAACTTGTTTTTTTTAGTGAAAGCTGTTAAAAATGCCCTATGGAAAGAGAATATTCAAACTATTTTAATGTATTATCGACAAAGACATTGGTAATATTGAAGCAAATTAAGGATAAAGGTGAACAGTTAACTCCTGCTAATATTAAAAAATATTTGGCCTCTGACTCAGAGATTATCTCCCTTACAAAAGAGCTGAACAAATCTTCTACCAACTTTGTGGAAGATATTAAAAAGGCATTTAATAACAATAGCCACAATATAAAAAAATATCTTGATTTTGAAGATATTGAGCTTATCAGCAAAAAGCTTGAAAAACTAAATAGCTACAATCTCCTTAATGAAATGAGTGAAATTATAGCAATATTAGGGAAATATTACAGTGATTATGAATCTACCCTTGAAAAAATATATTCGTTTATAAAAGAATTTTCTCAAAAGATAACAAATACTCAAAATGTTGTAAAAAATCTTAAAGATGAAAATTTAAACTTTATTGATGAAGACAGTGCAAAAGATGAAAATATCCTTTCAAGTGTTAAAGGTTTGAAGGAAAATATTGAGAAAAATCAATCGATAGATAATTTACAAAAGCAGGTGGCTGAGCTTACAAACTCTCTCACTGAAATTCTTGAACAAAAAATTTATTCAAAGAAAAATTTTAAACGTAATCTCAACAGTACTTTTGGAGAAATTGAGAGCGACTTTATAAGTTATAAAGATAAGTATGAAGAGCTTAAAAAAGAGATTGAAAATTATAGGAAACAATCTGTTACCGATGAGTTGACAGGGCTTTATAGAAAAAACAAGATGCTTGAAATATTAAGTGAGCTTAAGAATGCTGCTATAAAAAAATCTGAAGATTTTTATATATTGATGTCTGACATTGATAAGTTTAAAGATGTTAATGATACCTATGGTCACCTTGCCGGTGATAATGTCCTAAGACATTTTGGGAAGATTTTGAAAAATTTTACCAACAATACTGTTGAAGCCTTTAGGTATGGGGGCGAAGAGTTTCTAATTACTGTCAAGGGAAGTTTTGAAGATGCCTTTTCTGTGGCAAGTCAGGTTAAGCTGAGTATGGAAAACACTAAATTTAAGTTAAATAATGATACAAAAACTATCACCGTAAGTATTGGAATAGCTAAATATAAGCCAAAAGAAGATATTAAACTAACCATTGATAGAGCTGATAAAAATCTCTATATGGCAAAAGCCGGCGGTCGTAACTGCATATTTTTCGAGTCTAAGAGGGTAGGCTAAATTGCACGAAGCAAGCATCGCACAAAGTCTTCTTGATGTAGTCATTGAAACTGCACATAAAAATTCAGTTAAATCTGTTTTATCCGTTGAAGTGAATATCGGCAGGCTAGCTGCCGTGGAAAAAAATTCACTTTTATTTGCATTTGATGCTTTGAAGGAAGGGACGGTTGCCGAAAAGGCAAGTCTAATTATCAATGATATCCCTATTGTGGGCAAATGTAATGCCTGTGGTTTAGAAGATGAATACGACAATTTTGTTTTTAGCTGCCATAATTGCGGTTCATATGATGTGACTATTATTTCCGGTGAGGAATTGAATATAAAAGAGATTGAGGTGGAAGATGAGTAAAAAGATTGAAGTGGAAGATAAAATATTATCAAAAAATGATAAATTGGCAAATGAACTTAGACAATTATTCTTGGACAAGAAGGTATTGGTAATAAACTTTGTATCTTCTCCCGGAAGTGGTAAGACAAGTATATTGGAAAATATTTTACCAAAACTAAGTAAAAAATATAGGTTAGCTGTAATCGAAGGGGATTTAGAAACTGAAAATGATGCTGAGCGTATAAGAAAAGCAGGTATTAAAGCTTATCAGATAACTACTGGCGGGGCTTGTCATTTAGAAGCATTCGGCATTAAAAATGCATTACCTAACTTTGACTTAGATAATCTTGATTTGCTGATAATCGAAAATGTGGGCAATCTTGTGTGTCCTGCATCATTTGATTTAGGCGAAGACTTTAAAATAGTTGTAATAAGCACACCTGAAGGGGATGATAAGCCTGCTAAATATCCTTCGATGATAAGGGCTTCAAGTGCAATAATAGTAAATAAAATAGATTTGGCTGAATATATGGAATTTGATGTGGATAAATGTATCGACTATGCAAAGCGGATAAATCCAAATTTGGTGGAGTTTAGAACATCCTGTAAGACAAAGACTGGCCTTGACGATTTGATAGCTTTTATTGAAACCAAAATTGAAGAGAAACATGCTGGTATTAGGGGTTGATGAGGTTGGCAGAGGTTGCCTGGCCGGGCCTGTAGTAGCTTGTGCATGCGTATTGGATGATAAATTTTTCAATGATGAGATAAAAGATTCAAAAAAGCTGAGTGAAAAGAAGAGGGAAAGTCTTTATAGTTACATTATTAGCAATTGTGTTGACTATTCTTTCGGTGTGATTTGTAATGAAATAATCGATAGCATCAATATTTTAAATGCCACTAAGCAGGCTATGCATATTGCAATTAACGGCATAACGGCTGATTATGACAAAGTAGTTGTAGATGCAGTAAAATTAAATAATATCAAAAAACCTATGGAGCATCCCTTCAAAGCTGAGGATAAGTTTTTGTCAGTTGCTGCAGCCTCAATTTTGGCAAAGGTTTATAGAGATAACCTGATGAAAAAACTGCATATTTATTATCCGGAATATCTTTGGTATAAAAACAAGGGCTACGGCACAAAAGAGCATGTTGATGCTATCAAAAGGTATGGTGTTACACCTATTCACAGAAGGAGCTTTTTAAGTGAAATTATTTAAAGGGAAAAAAGGGGAAGAGCTTGCTCTGAATTTCCTTGAAAATAACGGATATAAGCTAATTGAAAAAAACTTCAAAAGCAAGTTTGGTGAGATTGATTTGATTATGAAAGATGGCGAAGTGATTGTCTTTGTTGAGGTTAAATATAGATTATCAGAAGATTACGGCAGTCCAAAAGATGCTGTAACCTATGAAAAAATGAAAAAAATAATAAAAACAGCCGAGTATTTTATTGTAAAAAATAATTTAAATTCCCTTTACAGGTTTGACGTCGTGTCCATTCTTAAGAACAATATAGAGCATGTAAAAAATGCTTTTACACTGTAAGAATATTTAATTTTTACGCAAAAGGTGAGATAAATTGAAAAATGATGTGATAAAAAAAGTCCAAAATGCCCCAAATCAACCAGGTGTTTATACTTTTATTGATAAAAAAGGTACAATTATTTATGTGGGTAAAGCTGTCTCACTAATAAAAAGATTAAAATCATACTTTGACAGCTCTTTTAAACAGCCGAAAACATTGAAAATGCTTGAGCTTGTTGCTGATTTAAAATATTACGTTACTAATACGGAAACTGAAGCACTCCTTTTGGAAGCAAGCCTCATAAAAATAGAAAAACCAAGATTTAATGTAAAGCTTAAAGATGCAAAAGGTTACCCGTATATTAAAATAACACGTGAATTGTATCCAAAGCTTATTGTGACAAGAAATACTGATGACAAAGAGGCTACTTATTATGGTCCGTATGTAAATGTTAGAGATTTAAGGTATATTGTAAGAGATCTTCATTATATTTTTCCTTTAAGGCGATGTAAAAATTCTAAGTTCAAAGAGGGTAGAGTTTGTATTTACTATCAAATGAAGCAGTGTGAAGGGCCTTGTGAGGGGATAATTACTCAAGAAGAGTATATGAAAATAGTTGAGGATGTAAAACTTTTTTTTAACGGTCATGTTGATGAATTAGAGAACAAATATAACATGCTGATGAAAGATTACGCTGCAAATCTCAAATTTGAAAAGGCGGCTTTGTACAGAGATAGATTAAAATCCTTAAAGAATATCTTTGCCAAGCAGTCCACAGTGGTTAATTTTGCAAAGAATACCGATATTTTTTACTTCAATTATAAAGATATATTCAGTGTAACAAAGATGTTTGTCAGAAATGGCAATATTACCGGGATAGATTCGGAATGTTTTGGAGGGGATGAGCTGTTGTCCTGTTCTGAAATTGTTTTGAATTTTTACAAAAATACAGGACAAATACCTGATAGTATATCACTTCTTGAATATAATGATGACTTTTCGGAGGATATGGTTGCAGAAGCTGTTTCGGAGCTTAAAGGGAAAAAAGTAGAGTTAAGGAAAAAGATACCTGCCGGGATGATTGAAATCTTGAAGAAAAACAGTGAGCTTGCAGTTAAACAATTTTTAGAGAGTGAGCTTGGAATAGATAAAATTAAGTCTGCCTTTAACAAAATTGTTGGAGAAAAAGAGGTTAAAAGTATTGAATGTATTGATATATCGCATATTTATGGAGATTTTACTGTGGGAGCTTCCGTTTGTTTTGATTTTAACGAACAGAGATTTGATAAAAGCAGGTATAGAAGATATAAAATAAGAGGTATAGCCAATAATGACTTTGAAAGTATTTATCAGGTAATAAAAAGAAAAGGGGAAAAGATAGTAGCAGGGGAAGAGGAGAAAAGTGACCTTTATATAATTGATGGGGGGCTTGGGCAACTTAAAGCAGCAACTAAGGGCTTTGAAGAATATAATATCGCCGCATCAGTAGTAGCGATTGCTAAGGGTAGAAGTAAAAGCTTTGATGAAAAAATTGAAAGTGATATTTCTCCTGAATATATTTTTATCCATAATAGAAAAAATCCCCTAAATTTTAAAAAAAATGATCCATTTTTGTTGTTTGTGCAAAAGATTAGGGACGAAGCCCATCGTTTTGTAATAGAGTATGCCAGAAAAAGTGCATTAAATAATATTAAAAAATCAAATTTGACAAACTTTAAGGGTATTGGGGAAAAACGAGCTAAGAAACTTTTAATTGAATACCCTGATATAAAAAATATTTTAAGTGCAGATTTGAAAGAGGTTTCAAAGAAAACAGGGGTGCCTGAAAATATACTTCAAAATTTAATTCAAGAGCTTAAAGGTAATAGGTTTTTATAATTTTTAATTATTACAAATATATGGTCAGGCAATAAAGATATTGACACTATACCTAATGTCATATATATGTTACCGCAATTTATGGAAATTAAGATTGTAATGGCCTCTAAATTGAGTGATAAGGCGGCTCAAAATATGTTCAGAGAATATGCTAAGAGATTGTCAGCATATGTGAAAGTTGATTTTACTGATTTTAAAAGCTCAAATTTCAGCGACCCGGCTGTCGTAAAGCGTGAAGACGGTAAGCGATTAAAAGATGCTTCTAATGGATTTTACAGGATACTTCTTGATGAAACAGGAAAAGTTTTTGACTCTTTCGAGTTTTCAAAATGGCTTAACAATTTGTTAGAAAATAAAAAGAAGCTGGCTTTTTTGATTGGCGGCTCTTTTGGACACGATAATTCCTTGACAGAAAGTTGCGATGAAGTAATTTCATTATCAAAGCTAACGTTGGCACATCAGCTGGCACTTGTAGTGTTAACTGAGCAGATATATAGAGGAATGACGATTAAGTTTGGTCATCCCTATCATAAGTAACAGATAGATCTTAAGACTATTAGGAGGAGCAAATGGATCCTAAAAAAACAGAGATATACCGTGAAAGATTACTAAAAATGAAAAAAGAGCTTTTGGAATCGTTAAAGTCAAGATACGAAGAAGCTATCAGTCTTGGTGAAGACAATGATGGAAAAGACTCGGCTGACGAAGCTTATAATTTATACAATAAAAATTTGATGTTGGGTAGAGTTGAGACAGATGCTCTTAAGTTGAGATTGGTGCAGCAGGCTTTGAAAAGGCTTGAAGAAGGCACTTATGGTGTTTGCATTGAGTGTGGCGAAGATATTGAAGAGAAGAGACTCGAATATGTGCCTTTTGCAAGGTATTGTACCGACTGTAAAAGTGAGCTTGAGAAAAAAGGTGTAATAAGGATGTAATTTTCATGAGAAAAGTTATTTTGTTAATCCTTGACGGTTGGGGTGTCAGAGAGAGCAGCGAGCATAATGCCGTAAAATTATCAAATCCTGTAAATTATAATTTTCTTTTGGAAAATGCTTCCTGGACTATTATGAATGCCAGTGAAGAGTGGGTTGGTTTGCCGAAAGGACAAATGGGCAATTCTGAGGTAGGGCATACAAATATAGGCGCTGGCAGAGTGGTCTATCAGGATTTTTTAAGGATTAACAAAGCTGTTGAAACAGGACAAATATATGAAAATGTTAACATTGTAAGATTTTTTGAAAAACTCAAAAAAAATGGTAAAAGTGCTCATTTTTTAGGTCTATTAAGTGATGGTGGCGTCCATAGCCATATTGACCACCTAAAAGCACTTGTAAAAATGGCAAAAGATTTTGGGGTGGAAAAAAGTTATATTCACCCTTTCATGGATGGCAGGGATACTCCACCTAAAAGTGGTATCAATTATATAAATGAATTACAAGAATATCTTAATGCTATCGGTTACGGTGAGATAGCTACTATATCAGGCAGATACTATGCAATGGACAGAGATAAAAGATGGGACAGGGTTCAAAAGGCTTATAGCTCAATAATAGGGGCTGACAACAAAGTCACGGAATCACCTGCTGAGTATATTTTAAAATCTTATAAAAATGATATTACCGATGAGTTTATTGAGCCTGCTTCAATGGCAAATTTTAAAGGGGTTGAAGGCGGGGACGGAATATTTTTCTTTAATTTTAGGGCTGATAGGGCGAGAGAGCTTACAACTGCTATAACGGATAAAAACTTTAGTGGTTTTTTAAGAGATAAGGCTGTCAACGTTGAATATATCACAATGACAGAGTATGATGAAAAGTTTAATTTTGATATAGCATTCCCCCCTGAGGATTTAATAAATACACTTGGTGAAGTTATTAGTAAAAATGGGCTTACTCAGCTTAGAATTGCAGAGACTGAAAAATATGCTCATGTTACCTTTTTCTTTAACGGTGGGCGTGAAATTGAGTTTGAGAATGAAAAAAGAATATTAATCCCCTCTCCGAAGGACGTTGCCACTTATGATAAAAAACCTGAGATGAGTGTGGACAAAGTGGTTCAAGAGTTTGAAAATATCTATCTAAATGAGAATATTCAATTAGTTGTAATGAATTTTGCCAATCCTGATATGGTTGGCCACACCGGGGTTGAAGAAGCTGCTATAAAAGCTTGTAAAGCAGTAGACAATGCCCTCGGAAAGGTAATAGAAGTTGCGGATAAAACCAATTCTGTTTTAATTGTTACTGCTGACCATGGTAATTGCGAGCAGATGTGGGATTTTGAAAATAATCAGCCGCACACTGCACATACTACAAACCCTGTTCACTTTATCGTCTATAATTACGATTGCAAACTAAAGCAGCACAAAGATGTAAAATTAGCCGACATAGCTCCGACTATTTTGGATATAATGGATATAAGTAAGCCCGAGCAGATGACAGGTGAATCACTCATTATTAAATGAAGTTTTTTACTCCGAATGTGCAGCTTGCGGTTGCAAAATCAAATCTTTTGACTATCTGTGTGATGACTGTTTTAAAAATGAAGTAAGTTTTGTAAGATTTGTATGTAATAATTGTGGTTACCCTCTTGAAGTAGAGGCTTCTTCTTGCAAAAATTGTTTTGTGCCTAAAAATTACAGCAAACTTTATGTGGCGTGTTGGTACGAAAAGTATGTAAGGGAAGCCATAAAAAATATAAAGTTCAAATTTGCTGTTAAAGAGAAATTCTTTATAAAAAATATTTTAGAAAATTATATCAAGAGTAACCGTTTTTATGGTTATGACCTTGTAGTCCCTGTGCCTGTAAGTTTTAGAAGACGATTTATGCGCTTTGTACATTTGTCTGAAATGCTTGCAAAAGATATTGCTTTATTGTCAGGAGCAAAGTATTCAAATATTCTTTACAAACATAGATATACAAAGTTTCAGTGGCAGTATGGGAAAAAAGAAAGAATGAAAAATGTAAAAAATAGCATAAGATGCAAAGTAGACACTTTAGGTTTGAATATTTTGTTGGTGGATGATATAATAACCACAGGCGCAACGGTAAACGAATGTGCCAGGGCTTTAAAAGAGGGCGGCGCTAAAAATATTGACTGCTTTATTCTGGCAAAAGGGCATTTTAGATGAATGTAATTTTTGATTTTTTAAAAGATGTGTCTAAAAAAGTGACCGATATCCCGATAGTGCTTTTTGACTCCGATAATTTTCACACCTTTTTTAATGGAAATAAAGTTGAAGTTCCTATTCCGCAGGCAATTGTTGATGTCATAAGAGAGAATAAAACTTTCAAACTTTTTAAACAAAAGGATGAATATGTCTATATTTTTGTAATTTCCGTCACTTTTGATGGGACAGTGTGCAGACTGATTATTAAAGATAAGAGTGACTATTTCGGAATTTTGCAGATAGTTTCTGCACTAATGGAGTATTCTTACCTTTCAGCCTTTTCTGAAAAAAACCTTGCAAGGGAGGTTGACTTACTTAGAGAAGAGTTGGAGGAGTGTGAAAAGGAGCTTGGCGAGGTTTATGAGAAATATTCTAATCTCGAGGAAGATATTTCTAAAAAGAATTATGAAATAGAGGGGCTTGAGGAGTCTGTCAAAGTTTTGAGAAATAGTAGACAGAAGATGCTTAAGCTTATTGACGGGCTAAATATTCCACTGTTTTCTATAGATTTAAATTATGAGCTTTTGAATGTTAACCGAAGCGTGTCGCACTTTACCGGTGAGAAAGATTTACCAAAGTTTATAGGTAGCAAGTGTTACAGACTTATATTTAAAAACGATGATATTTGTCAGTGGTGTAAAGCAAGTGAAGTTATGGAAACTAAAAAGTCGGTGTGTCAGCATATTACAATTGAAAAAGATGGTAAAAAGTTTGTCTACGAGCATACAATGTATCCGATTTTTGACAATAATGGAGTTGTTATAGAGTTTGGCGAGTATTTAAGCGATATCTCAGAGCAGTATAACTTAATAGAAAACTTAAAAAAATCAAAAGAGCAAATATTTAAGATATCTAAAGAGAAAATAGAAAGTATTAATGAAATAAGCTCTTTAAGGGCTGAGTATGATAAGTTGGTTGCTGCTTATGAAGAGTCTCAGACTAAGGTAAATAAACTTTCACTGGCTTTGCAAAAAGTCCTTGAGCAAAGCACAGTAAATGAAGTTTTAAGGTTAAAGAGTGAGAATAAAGATTTAAGGCTTAAAATCGACCGTCTTGAAAATGCTGTGGAAAATTATAAAAAAGCAAAAAATGACGAGTCTGGGAGATTAGCGGAAGCGATAAAAAAATCTGTATATTCTCTTGATAGATTGATTAATATGGTTGACAAACGCAAAAAAATTGAAGACAAAGATTTGAAAAATATTCATGAATTTGTAGTGAATGAAATAAGTATGTTGAAAAAATTTATAGATATTAAGGAGGATAGTGATGACAACAAGAGTAGCGATTAACGGTTTTGGAAGGATAGGCAGATGTGCATTTAGAGCTGCCATGGTGAGAAATCTTGATATTGAATTTGTAGGGATAAATGACCTTACGGATGCGGCTACTTTGGCTCATCTTTTAAAATATGACTCCGTCCACGGGATTGCCAATTTCGATGTGAAAGCCGAAGAAAAAGCTTTGATAGTAAATGGCAAAAAGATTAACGTCTATTCCTCTAAAGACGCTTCTATTTTGCCTTGGGGCGAATTGGGTGTGGATGTTGTTATCGAGTCTACGGGAGTGTTTAGAAAAAGGGAGCAAGCAGCAGCCCATTTAAAAGCAGGGGCTAAAAAAGTTATCATTTCAGCACCTGCTGATGACCCTGATATAACAGTAGCTCTTGGTGTTAATTTTGATAAATATGACAAAACTAAGCATCATGTTATATCAAATGCATCTTGCACTACAAACTGTCTTGCACCAGTAGCTAAAGTATTAAATGATAAATTTGGGATAATTAACGGTATTATGACTACTGTCCACTCTTACACAAATGACCAGAGAATTTTGGATTTACCTCACAAAGACTTGAGAAGGGCAAGGGCTGCCGCTGTGTCAATGATTCCTACTTCTACCGGTGCAGCAAAAGCGGTAGGTCTTGTATTGCCTGAATTAAAAGGGAAACTTGACGGTATGGCTGTTAGGGTGCCTACTCCAAACGTGTCAATGGTTGATTTGACTTGCAACCTTAATAAGGCGGTAACTGAAGAAGAAGTGAATATGGCTATGAAAGAGGCATCTGAAGGGGATTTGAAAGGGATTCTACAGTATGTTGAAGAGGAGCTTGTGTCTATCGATTTTAATGGTAATCCTCACTCTTCAATATTTGATGCCCCACTTACTAAAGTGATTGGCGGCACTTGCGTTAAGGTTATTAGTTGGTATGACAATGAGTGGGGTTATTCTAACAGAATAGCTGAACTGGCGACAAAAGTTTTATAAAAAATATCCTATAGGCCTGCGGTTAGTTTTTGACTGTAGGCTTTTTCTTTATATTAATTTACGGAGGTTTTATGGTTAAGTCACTACAATCTTGTAATTTTGAGTATAAAAAAGTATTTGTAAGAGTTGACTTTAATGTGCCTATTAAGGATGGTAAAGTTTCGGATGACACTCGTATAAGAGAGGCTCTTAAAACTATTAATTTTATAAAAGAGAAAAAAGGGAAAGTAATCCTTGCCTCCCATCTTGGCAGACCAAAGGGTGAATTTAAAAAGGAATTTTCTCTTCAACCTGTTGCAAGTTATATCAATGAAAATTTCTTTCCGGTAAAGTTTATTGATGACTGTGTCGGTGAAAAGGTTATTAAGGCAGTTGACGAGCTAAAACCCGGGGAAGTGCTACTTCTTGAAAACTTGAGGTTTTATAAAGGCGAGGAGAAAAATGAGGAAGCCTTTGTTGAAGAGCTGGCTAAGTTTACCGAAATATATGTGAATGACGCCTTTGGGACAAGTCATAGAAAACATGCTTCTGTTTACGGATTGCCGTTAAGGGTTAAAGAAAAATATGCCGGTTTTTTAGTTCAAAAAGAGGTTGATTACTTTGAAAAGCTCTTAAAGTCTCCCGAAAAACCTTTTGGTGCCATTTTGGGTGGTGCGAAAGTCAGCGATAAGATTGGTGTCATTGAAAGCCTTATTAATTTGGTTGACAAGATTTTTATCGGCGGGGCAATGGCATATACTTTCTTAGAATATAAAGCTTACAATGTTGGAATTTCGTTGGTTGAAAAAGAGCATATTGCTACTGTAGAGAAAATTTATAAAAAAGCGGAAGAGAAAGGTGTAAAAATATTTACGCCTATTGATCATGTTTGTTCGAAAGAGTTTTGTGGTGAGCCTGTTTATGTAAACGATGTTAATATTCCGGCGGAGCTTATGGGGCTTGATATAGGTGAGAAGACTGTCAATCTGTATAGTCAGGAGCTTAAAGAATGTAAAACAGTGTTATGGAATGGTCCGATGGGTGTTTTTGAAGATAGCAGGTATTCTAAGGGGACATTTGAAATTGCCACACTGTTGGCTGGGCTTGATGCTGTTGTGGTTGTCGGTGGCGGAGACTCTGTGAGTGCTGTTAAAAAAATCGGTGCTGATAGCAAGTTATCGCATGTTTCAACCGGTGGCGGTGCTTCTCTTGAGTATATTGAACTTGGACATTTGCCCGGAATAGATGTGCTGAAGGGGCAAATTTAACAATAATAAAACTTATTTTTAATGTTGACAAAAGCGGGTTATTTTGATACTGTCTGCGCGATAATTATAAATTGTATACAGTATACCGCATTGATAATTTCTTTTAAAGGAGAGGTGTAATGATTAGTATTGATTATACTCTGT
The DNA here is from genome assembly GCF_020480685.1 of Deferrivibrio essentukiensis. Lineage (NCBI taxonomy): Bacteria > Pseudomonadati > Deferribacterota > Deferribacteres > Deferribacterales > Deferrivibrionaceae > Deferrivibrio > Deferrivibrio essentukiensis. The sequence continues at coordinate 77,186 of NZ_JAJAFU010000002.1, read as the reverse complement.
TAATCCAAATGATAAACTTTTTAATAATATTTTTTATAGGCAAGAAGCTGATTTATGACCCAATGTTGTCAAATATTGACAGCAGGGATAGTAAGATCAAGAGCCTATTGGAATCAGCTGGCAATTTAAGGGCTGAAGTTGAGAAAAATAAAAAAGAGTACGAAGAGAAGTTACAGCAAGTAAGGGCAGAGGTTGCAGAGTATCAAGGTAAGATTAGACAACAAGCTGTGACTGAGGCATATGAAAAAGTATCTAAAGTTAAGGAAGAGATAGATAAAAAGATAGAAACAGCGAGAAAGGAGCTTGAAATACAGGTTGAGAAAGCAAAAGTCTCACTTGAAACGGAAGCTAACGGGCTTGCGGATGAAATTGTAGCAAAAATTTTGGGCAAAGTGGCTTAGGGGGTAATAGTGAAGAGGATACTTTCGTTACTTATTTTTGTGATACCACATATAGTGTTGGCATCAGAAGGTGCTGAAAGTCATGGGCCTGATTATATGGGTCTTTTTTGGAGAATTATTGTTTTTGCAGTTTTTGCCTTTATTTTGGTTAAAGTTTTAAAAAAGCCTTTGAACGATTTTCTGACAAAAAGGACAGCAGATATTGAAAAGGCCATTGCAGATGCTCAAAAGGCTAAAGAGCAAGCAGAAACGGAGTTAAAAGAATACAAATCAAAGCTTGCTCAGATGAATAAAGAGCTTGAAGATATGAAAGAGAGAGCAATGAAATCTGCTGAGGCTGAAAAGGAAAGAATCTTGGAGGAAGCAAGCAACAATATAGACAAATTGAGAAGCTTTGCCGAGAATATGATAGAATCCGATTTGAATAGGGCTAAAGAAGAGTTAAGAAAAGAGACTTTTAGGCTTGCTTTAAAGTTGGCTGAGGAAAAGCTTGGTAACGAGCTTTCTGGTGACAGACAAAAATTATTAATGCAGGAATATATTAAAAAGATAGGAGCGATAAATTGAGAGTCGATATTGTTTCCAAGAGATATGCACAGGCATTTTATGAAACCTTGAAAGAGGGTGGAAAGTTTGACTCTGTTTTTTCGCAGCTGAAAGAGATGGTTGCCGTGCTGCAGGAAAGCCAGGATTTTTTAAACTTTATTAAATCCCCTCTTATAAAAAGGGATGAGAAGGTTTCCTTTTTTGGAAAGCTTAAAAATGATGGGAAGATAACATCCGATTTGTATAATTTTCTTGTATTGCTCATTAATAAGGGGAGAATTTCCCTGCTTCCTGAAATATATGAATATATGAACTTTCTTGATATGGAAGACAAAGGTGAAGTGGTAGCGGAAGTGACCACGGCTTTTGAGGTAAATGACGACATTAAAAATGAAATTAAGGCTTCCTTGGAGAAAGTTTCTGGGAAAAAGGTATTTTTGGATTTGAAAGTTGATAAATCGATTATTGCGGGGCTTGTTGCGAAAATTAAAAGTGTCCAGTTTGATGCGTCTGTAAAAGGTCAGTTAGATAGATTAAAAGATAGTATAATAGGATAAATAAAAAAGGAGTTGCGTGATATGCAAATCAGGGCAGAAGAGATAAGCAAGGTCATTAAAGAACAGATTAAGAATTTTGAACAAAAAGTTCAAATGGAAGAAATTGGCACGGTATTAAGTGCCGGTGACGGTATTGCTAAGGTTTATGGCCTTGACAATGCTATGGCTGGTGAGCTTCTTGAATTGCCGGGCGGAGTTTACGGTATTGTGTTCAACCTTGAAGAGGATAACGTTGGTATCGTTATTATGGGTGAATATACTCATATCAAGGAAGGTGACACAGTCAAAAGGACAGGTAAGATTGCATCTGTGCCTGTCGGTGAAGCACTTATCGGAAGGGTTGTTGACCCGTTGGGGCAGCCTATTGACGGAAAAGGTCCCATCGAGACAAATGAGTATGACGTAATTGAAAAAATTGCTCCCGGTATTGTTGCAAGAAAACCTGTTCACGAACCTTTGCAGACCGGTATCAAAGCTATTGACTCAATGATTCCTATCGGAAGAGGTCAGAGGGAGCTTATCATTGGTGACAGGCAGACAGGTAAGACTGCCGTTGTCTTGGATACTATTATTAACCAGAAAGGTAAGGATGTTATCTGCGTATATGTTGCAATCGGACAAAAAAGATCAACCGTTGCAAGGGTGGTAGATACACTTGAGAAACACGGGGCTATGGATTACACAATAATAGTTTCTGCTACTGCAAGTGACCCTGCGCCATTACAGTTTATCGCACCATTCTCCGGTTGTACGATGGGTGAATATTTTAGAGATAGGGGTAAGCATGCCCTTGTAATATATGATGACCTCTCCAAGCAGGCAACTGCTTACAGGCAGCTCTCACTTCTTCTTAGAAGGCCGCCTGGACGTGAGGCATATCCTGGTGACGTTTTCTATTTGCACTCAAGACTTCTTGAAAGGGCTGCAAAATTAAATGACGAGCTTGGCGCCGGTTCATTGACTGCGCTACCGATTATTGAAACTCAGGCGGGTGACGTTTCTGCGTATATTCCGACAAACGTTATCTCTATTACTGACGGTCAGATTTACCTTGAAAGTGACCTGTTCTATTCAGGTATCAGACCGGCTGTTAACGTTGGTCTTTCAGTTTCAAGGGTTGGTGGTTCTGCTCAGATTAAGGCGATGAAGCAGGTTGCTGGAAGATTAAGACTTGAGCTTGCTCAGTTTAGAGAGTTGGCAGCGTTTGCACAGTTTGGTAGTGACCTTGATGCAGCTACACAAGCTCAGCTTAACAGAGGTGAAAAATTGGTTGAAATCTTAAAGCAAGGCCAATATTCGCCTGTACCGGTTGAAGAGCAGATTATATCAATCTTTGCCGGTGTAAACGGGCTTGTGGATGATATCCCGACAAAGAGTGTTACAAAGTTTGAAGCAGAGTTATTGACATATATTAAGACAAACAAACCTGAAATTTTACAGGAAATCAGAGAGAAAAAGGCTTTGAGTGACGAGCTTACTGCTAAAATGAAAGAGGCTGTTTTAGAGTTTAAAAAGCAGTTTTCTGCTTAAAGGGGAACCTAAATGGCTGGAATGAGGGACATAAAAAGGAAGATAAAGTCGGTTAAGAATACGCAGAAGATTACCAAAGCAATGAAGATGGTATCTGCTGCTAAGATGAGAAAGGCTCAAGAGGCTATGATTGCAACAAAGCCTTATGCATTAAACATAAGGAATGTTGTGAACAATATCGGTGCCAGAGTCAGTGAAGAGGTTCACCCTTTCCTTCAAAAGAAGGGGACCGTGAATAGTATAGGTTTGGTTGTGGTTACCTCTGATAGAGGGCTTTGCGGCGGATTTAATTCCAACCTGATAAAAAAAGTCATCGCCTTTATAAAAGAAAATTCCTCAAAGACGATTAAATTTTACTTTGTAGGAAGAAAGGCATACGATTTTTTCAAAAAGCGTGATTATGAAATATTACAAAAATACACATCCTTTGGTGGCAGAGTTAGATATGATGATGCCATTGAAATGGGAAAAGTTATCGGCGATGATTTTGTGAACGGCGTTGTAGACGAAGTCTATACTATTTACAATGAATTTAAGTCTGTTGCATATCAGGTGCCTAAGGTAGAAAAGATACTGCCTCTAAGCCTTGAACAGACCGACAGTGAGAATGTAATAGATTATTTATATGAGCCATCACCGGAAAGTCTGATAAAAGAGATTCTTCCAAGATATCTCAATTTCTCTCTCTTTAGTGCTATTCTTGAGTCTATTGCCGGAGAGCACGGAGCGAGAATGGCAGCAATGGACAACGCCACAAGGAATGCTGGTGAGCTCATTAAAAAGCTTGAAATTACATATAACAAAGCAAGACAAGCAGCAATTACAAAGGAAATCTTAGACATTGTAAACGGTGCTGAGGCATTAAAATAAAGGAGTGAAGATAATGGCAAATGTAGGAAAGGTAGTCCAGGTTATTGGACCAGTAGTCGATGTAAAATTTGAAAGCGGTAATTTGCCTGAAATTTATAACGCTATTAAGCTCACAAACCCAGTTACAGGTAATGTTGTGGTTTGTGAAGTTGAGCAGCATCTTGGTGAAAAATCAGTAAGGGCAGTTGCAATGACCTCAACTGAAGGTCTTGTAAGGGGTATGGATGCGGAAGATACAGGTAAGCCGATAACTGCTCCTGTTGGAAAAAATTCTCTTGGAAGGATTTTAAATGTTGTTGGGGAGCCTGTTGATAACAAACCTGCAGTTGAAGCCGATGATTTTTGGCCGATTCATAGACCTGCTCCAACACTGGAAGATCAGGATACAGGAAATGAAATACTTGAAACAGGTATTAAGGTTATTGACCTTTTAGAGCCTTATACCAAGGGTGGAAAGACAGGTCTTTTCGGTGGTGCAGGTGTTGGTAAGACAGTTCTTATTATGGAGCTTATCAATAATATCGCTAAGCAGCACGGTGGATATTCTGTTTTTTGCGGTGTTGGTGAGAGGACAAGGGAAGGTAACGACCTTTACCTTGAAATGGAAGAATCAGGAGTTTTGGATAAAGTTGCACTAATTTACGGGCAGATGAATGAGCCGCCCGGAGCAAGGATGAGGGTTGGTCTTACCGGTCTTACTATTGCTGAATATTTCAGAGATGTTGAAGGGCAGGACGTGCTTCTTTTCGTTGACAACATATTCAGATTTACTCAGGCAGGTTCGGAAGTGTCAGCACTTCTTGGACGTATGCCATCTGCGGTTGGTTATCAGCCGACACTTGGTACAGAGATGGGTGAATTACAGGAGAGGATTACTTCTACAAATAAGGGTTCTATTACATCTGTTCAGGCAGTTTACGTGCCTGCAGACGACCTTACAGACCCTGCACCTGCTACGACATTTGCACACCTTGATGCGACTACAGTTCTTTCTCGTCAGATTGCAGAGCTTGGTATCTATCCTGCAGTTGACCCACTTGACTCTACTTCAAGAATGCTTGACCCTAATATTATCGGTGAAGAGCATTACAATGTTGCAAGGGGGGTTCAGGCTATTTTGCAGAGATATAAAGAGTTGCAGGATATTATCGCTATTCTTGGTATGGAAGAGCTTACTGAAGAGGATAAACTTACTGTTGCAAGGGCAAGGAAGATTCAGAGATTCTTGTCTCAGCCTTTCCATGTTGCAGAGCAATTTACCGGTATGAAAGGTAAATATGTGCAGTTGAAAGATACCATCAGGGGCTTTAAGGAGATTCTTGATGGTAAGTGTGACGATCTTCCTGAGCAGGCATTTTACATGGTAGGCGGTATTGAAGAGGTATATGAAAAAGCTGAACAGCTTAAGAAAAGAGGATAATCATGGCTGAAAAGCTAAAATTGGAATTGGTTTCACCTGAAAGGCAGCTGCTTGATATTGAGGTTGATGAAGTGGTTGCTCCGGGTGTGGAAGGTGATTTCGGCGTCTTGCCAGGTCACACCCCGTTTCTTACTGCTTTAAGAGTTGGTGAGCTTGTTTACAAGCAGAATGGGGTTGAGGACTATGTCGCCATTGACAGAGGTTTTTTTGAAGTAGTCAATGACAAGGTGACTGTTTTGGCTGAAAGTGCCGAGCTTGGTCGTGAAATTGACCTTGAAGAAGCTATCAGAAGGAAACTTGAAGCCGAAAAAGCCCTTGAGGCGGCACGTCATGAAGATGAAATGAAATTCAGAAAGGTTGAGGCAGAGTTGAGAAGAGAGCTTTTAAGAGTTTCAGTAGCTGAGAGATATAGAAAATAGATAAAATGGGCCCCGTCAGGGGCCTTTTTCACATATTGATAGGTTCAAAATATCCTGTTTCTTTATTGTAGTTAAATATCTCCCCTTTTTCAATTATGTAATACCAACCGTAAATATTCAATTTTTTTGAGCTGTATTTTTCAGCTATATATGGATAGGTTAAAAGATTTTTTATTTGTTCAATAATGTTTAGCTGCTCGATCATCCACTCTTTGACAGGCAAAGATTTTTCTTTAGCAATTTCATTAAGTTTTTTTAGGGCAGGCAGACCTAAACTTAGCCATTTTTTTACACTTTTAATATTACTGAAATTTTGATTGTAGTAGTTTAAAAGTGAGTTACACCCCCCGCAATTTGAATGTCCGCATACAACAATATTTTCGACATTAAGGACATTTACTGCATATTCAATAACAGCCTGCGTCCCAAAATATTGGTCATCCTCTCTGTAAGGAGGGACAATATTTGCAATATTTCTTAGTAAGAAAAGCTCACCCGGCATTGCATTGGTAATAAGTGTGGGCACAACCCTTGAGTCGGAGCAGCCGATAAAAAGTGTGTGAGGATTTTGTTTGTCCTTTAGATTACTGAAAACATCCGAGTAAGTTTCAAAATCTTCAGATTTGAATTTTACAAGCCCTTGAATAAGTTTTTCCATCTCTTCCCCCTTGATTTTAAGAGTAAATAAATTATAATCGCTGAGCATTTTAAATCAAGTAAACTTAAGCTTATGAGGTAAATTTTATGATAACATTAAAGGATAATTATAAAACAGAGAAGAAAACTTTAGGTTTCTTTAGTAAACATTTCCCTACACTTAAATTTTATTTAGGTCTATTAAAGGTTGTATTTAGTTCGAGCAGTATAGCAAAAAAAGGGAAATACAATGATGATGAATGGGTAAAGAGTAGTTATGATACACTTCAACTTTTGGAAAGTATTGGGTGCGAGATAGAGGTTACGGGTGTCGAAAACTTTGCAAATGAGCCTGACCCTGTAGTATTTATCGGCAACCATATGAGTACTCTTGAGACGTTTATATTACCTTGCCTTATTCATCCTAAAAAACCCGTTACCTTTGTGGTAAAAAAGAGTCTCGTAGAGTACCCTGTATTTAGACATATAATGGTTGCAAGAGACCCGATTGTAGTAAGCAGGGATAATCCGAGAGAAGATTTAAAAACTGTATTAAATGACGGCACGGAAAAATTGAGTAAAGGGGTATCGGTTATTGTGTTTCCACAGACTACAAGGACCCCCGTGTTTGATTCAAAGCAGTTTAACACAATAGGTATAAAGTTGGCAAAAAAAGCCGGTGTAAAAGTTGTCCCCGTAGCCCTTAAGACTGATGCTTGGACAAACGGCAAACTCATAAAGGATTTTGGTAAAATATACCCTGAAAGAAAGGTAAGGTTTGCATTTGGCAAGCCTATGTCAATTACGGGTCGCGGCGATGAGGAACATGAAGCTGTCATATCATTTATAAAGGAGCATTTAAAAAGTTGGGAGCATCCGTATATTGTTAGTTAAATAAGAAGTTTTTTATCCCGGTAAATATAAGTTGTGCAGAAATTGATGCAATAAACAGCCCTGTTATTTTACTTAATATGGCAAGCCCTCGTTGACCTATAATTTTTTCTATTTTGACTGAAGAGAGTAATAATATTCCAATAGCTATAACGGCAAAGAATAACCCTGCGCAGTCTATTAACTTTAAAGTTAAAGATTTATTCTCTGCAGCCATTACAAGGAGGATACCTATTGTCCCCGGCCCGACAGTAACAGGGAGTGCCAACGGGACGACGGCAATATCTTCTTTTTGATTGCTTTGGCTTATAGTTTTCCCTTGGACAAGGCTGACTGAGGATAAAAATAACAACACTCCTGCACCAATCCTGAAAGCGTCGATAGTAATCCCAAAGACCATAAAGATATATTTTCCGAATAGATACATTGTGAAAGTAATTAAGAGGACGGCAAATGTAACTTTGACGGCTGTTTTTTTCCTCTCTGTTTCACTAAAGTCATTTGTCATGACAAGGAATGTAGAAAGGACGAAAAATGGGGTTAATATGAAAAAAAGCTTTAAAAAGACATGGATAAAAGAAGAAAATATTAACCCCATACAAAATTATCCTACCATTTTTAATCTTAGAAATTCTTTAAAGATACATTTATCCATAATAATAGGGATATTATTTTCATCGGCAATCTTTTTTGCCTCTTCGCTGTAGACCTCTTCTTGCAACCAGATAAATTTTGCTCCCTTTTCAACAGCTTCTCTAACAATTTCAGGGCATGCTTCACTTTTTCTAAATACATCTACCAAGTCAGGGGTAACAGGGACATCTTTTATACTTTTATAAGCCTTGACACCTAAGACTTCATCTTCGGTTGGATTTACAGGATAGCAGTTATACCCTTTCCCCATTAGAAATTTCATAATACCGTTACTTGCCCTTTCAGGTTTGTTTGAAGCGCCTACAATTACGATATCTTTAGCATTTTTTAAAAATTCCTTAAGAAAATCGTCTGTTATATTATTCATAAGTAATATCCTCCTTGTAAAATGTCGATAAGTGAAATATAATATAAAAATAAGGAGAAAGCAAATGATTCAGGGTTTATATTCGGCGTTAAGTGCGATTGTGGCGGGTGATAACAGGATTTCCCTTACCGCCAATAATATCGCAAATGTAAACTCCACCTCGTATAAGTCACAATATTCGGTTTTGTCTGAGCTTTCAAAAGGGGGAGTAAAGGTAATTTCTGTCAATAGCGATAAATCTCAAGGCTATCTTATCCATACGGGTAGAAATCTTGACCTTGCAATAAACGGAAACGGCTATTTTAAAGTTTACGGTGAAAACGGTGAAAATCTCACGAGAGAAGGCAATTTTTATCTTGATAAAAACAGAGAGATAGTAAATGCAAATGGGGAGAGGCTTACCGACGGGCTCAATCTAAACAATAATGATGAAATAAGTATAGATACCAAAGGGAATCTGTTGGTAAACGGGCAAAAAGTGTTTAAAATAGATATTTTTAGCGACAACGATAAACCTGTCCCGGAAAATTCTTATGAAATAATACCTGGCTTTCTTGAGGCTTCAAATGTTGACTTAGCCAAGGAGATTGTTAACAATATAGTAGACCTGAGATATGTGCAGGCAAACACCAAAACCATTAAAACAACAGATGAAATGTTGGGATATATTTTGGATATCAAATCTTAAACTATAAAAATACAAGATGCCAAATAGATGAATTTTAAAAATACGATTCTTATTATTTTTTCAGCGATTCTGACATTTTCGGCATTATATGCACCTCAGCCTCTATTGCCAATACTTTCAAAAGAGTTTAACCTTTCTGCTTCCACATCAGGTCTTATAATAACTTTTACCCTTATTCCACTTAGTTTTTCACCGTTTTTATACGGGATAATATTGGAAACCGTATCGGCGAGGAAGATAATCTTGATGGCACTGCTTCTTTTGGGGTTGAGTGAAATAATGTTAGGGTTTGCGGTAAGTTTTTATCAGATACTTGGCATAAGGCTTTTTCAAGGGGTTTTAATTCCTGCAATTTTGACGTCCCTTATGACATATGTTTCCAAACTTTCAAATGCTGAAAATATCCAAAGGGTTATGTCGATTTATATCGCTTCAACCATTGTGGGCGGGTTTGCAGGTAGGGCGATTTCAGGGCTGATATCTTATGTTTTTAATTGGCGGATTAGTTTCCTGTTTTTGGGAGTATGTCTGATTATTCTTGTATTTTTTGTGAAATCCCTTGAAAAGGATGTAACTCTTAGCGTTACCAGACCAAAGTTTAGCGATATTCTTGTAGTGCTTGAAGACAAGAAATTTTTGGTAGTATTTATATCTATTTTTCTTTCATTTTTCTGTTTTGCAGGTCTTTTAAATTACCTGCCCGACCACCTTTCAAAATTGAGCAGTAAATCTAATGAGCTAAAAACAGGGCTTGCGTATTCGGGGTATTTAATGGGGGTTGTGGTAAGCCTTTTGTCCGTAAAAGTTATAGCATTATTAGGGTATAGAAAATCCCTTATCTTAGGTTCGACAGTTTATATAATGGCTCTGCTGCTATTTCAGATGGACAATTTACTGTGGATATATATCAATATGTTTATCTTTTGCGGCGGGATGTTTATGCTCCACTCCGTTGGGTCTGGGTTTGTGAATAAAAATGCAGATAAAAATAAGGGGATTGTAAACGGCATGTATGTATCCTTTTATTATTTCGGCGGAATTATCGGATCATACCTGCCAGGGCTTATCTATGAAAAATACGGGTGGAGTAGCTTTTTGATACTATTATCTTCAATGGCAGGAGTAATTTTGCTCTTAAATCTATTTGCGCACAAAAAGTTAATATAGAAAAAATTGCATATTGTATACAAAAAAGTCTTTACAAATAAATTTCTTTATTTAAAATGATACATAGCATGGTTGGAATATTCAAATATGGTGAAAAATGCTTGAATTAAAAGTACCTTTTGATTTACAAAAGATAAAAGAGACCGCAAAGGCTGGCAACTGGGAAGATATCGTCATTAATTTTGACCGCTATGATGAAACAGCGGTAATAAATCTTAGCAACATTCTGATGTTTTTATCCCTTGCCTTTAGATACCCCGATGTAAAAGTATACAGCAGGCTTAAAGAGTCTGTTAGATATTTTGACGATTTTTTTGAAGAGTATACAGGTCAAAAGCTTATTCTTGACAAGGTTGATGATATGCAGGTGGAGTATACAAGACTTTTTGTGACAAATAAGGACGGCGTGCCTGCAAGCCCTTATGCTTCGGTTTATCTCACCGATGAAGGTTTGTTATACAGCGATTATCTGATAAAGCTTAAAGATTTGATGATAAAAACAGGTTTTGAGCTGAAAGAGGAATGCAAAGACCTGGAAGACAATATTTATATAATGCTTGAATATATTTCCATAATGATTGGCAGACTCAATGTGGATGGTATAAGCGCTGCCAAAGGATTTTTTCTTGTATCGTACGGTTTAGTATTGCCAATGTGTGAGAAATTTTGTAAAAATATTATCGAGCACGCAAGGATTGATTTTTACAAGGTGCTCGCAATGGGGCTGCTGGAGTTTATTAATGACCTTGATGGTATTGTGGAAGAGGTATTTTGTGAATAGCTTTTATTATAAAGTCAATATTGGTTATTTTGAATATATAAATAAAACAAGGCACATTAGCCAAATATAAGGAGGCATGTATGAAAAAGAAACTTTTTACAGCTTTGGTTTTAGCAACAATTGCAATTTTTGCGGTTACTTCAGCTTACGCTGCTGGTGATGCAAGAAAAGGTAAGAGAGTATGGAAAAAAAGCTGTCGTCTTGCTTGTCATGACGGCTCAAAAGCAGGTGTAGCTGCACTTAGCCCTGTGTCAAAGACTCAGGCTCAGTGGAAAGCAGCATTGCCAAAGATTAAAGAGTGCTCAGCAAAAGCTGGACTTAGCGACAAGGACGTAGAAGATATGTTTGAATATCTTCACAGCCACGCTCTTGACTCTGACCAGCCAGAAACTTGTGGTTAAGATTGGTTAATTAAGGGGGTTTTCCCCCTTTGTTTTAATTTTGATAGCCTACTTATAAGGTAGGTAAAATTTATTAATTATGGAGGTTTCGATGAGAAAACTTTTAAGTGTAATTTTAGGGGTTTTATTGGTTTCAACTTTTGCGTTTGCTGATTCTGAACTTGATCAGCTGAGAAAGCAGATTGCAGACCTTCAGACTCAGGTAGACACTATGAACAAATTTGTGTCCAAAAACACAAGACACACTGCAACAGACAAGCTTTCTATCAGTGCAGAGTTTATGACAAGACTTGACAGCACACAGTACAAAAACGTAAGGGCATTGCCTGAATTTGCTAGTGATATGATGGGGTTATGGTTGGCTGATAGTCTTGCTCAAACTGATGGCGATGTTACAGACGGAGTTACTTCAACTGCATGGGATAGTAATGGTGATGGTTTTAATGATGCGTTTATGTCAAACTATTACGCTGATTTTGGCCAGGTTATGATGAATCCTCAAATTGTTGGTATGTTAATGAGTATGGGAGCTCCAGATCCAACTACTGATCAGGGAGGATATCAGGCTTTTGCTATGAACACTTTTGCTGGTATGTTATCTTCCCGTACTGTTCCTGCCCAATATTTAGATGCTCTTAAAACAACTTTTGGTGTTATCAAACCCAAGAAATACGACACTAACAACGATTTCATGCTTACTAACAGACTCAGATTAAGACTTTCATCCAAAGTGAATGAAAATCTCTCTTTCAGCGGCCGTCTTACAATGTTCAAGACTTTTGGAGATTCTACACCTTTCCACTTCTTCAACGGCACAATGGGGAGTATGGCACTAGATGCAAACTCTGCTCAGGTGCCAACAGATGATACTTTAAGGGTTGAAAGAGCTTACTTTGTGTATAAAAACAGCATCGGTGATGTTCACTGGCATTTCTCTTTTGGTCGTCGTCCTGCTGCTTACGGTTATGGTATGGAAAACCATGAAAATGCAGTGCTTGGCGGCTCACCTGCAGGTACAATCATTCAGATGAACTTTGATGGTGGTTCATTAGGATTTGACCTTGCTGATTTGACAGGTATCCCAGGGCTTAACGTTAAATTCTGCTATGGTCAGGGCTACGAAGGTGGCTACGGCACGCTCAACTCTATGAATGCACAGGCTGATGTAAATGATGTTCATTTCTTTGGTGCTATCGTTAAGCTTTTTGATAATGAGGACTACAAAGTCATTTACAACTGGGCTCACGGTTACGGCTTGACTGACGGATTTATCGGTACTGCAGTATTTCCATTCTATGTGTCAGGTAATGATTACAATCTTGATGGACAATACGATGAATACACTTTAAATCCTAACTATGGCGGATTTGTTTCACGTGTTGAGCCTATGAGCGAAGTTGGTAATATCGACCTTCACTCTATCATAGCTCAAGGTTATACATTTGACTTTAGCTGGTTTGCTTCATACTCTATGAGCAAGACTGATCCTACTAACAGATCAGCTAATCCAATGTATCAGTTCATGGGCATGGATCAGATGATGGACGGTACAGGTCATATGTATTGGCTTGGTGTTATGACACCTGAATTGCCATTCTTGGGTGGTAAACTTGGTGTTGAATACAATCACGGTACAAAGTACTGGCAGCCATTTATCCTTACTTATGATGCTCAGAAACTTGCTACTCGTGGTGATGTATATGAAGTATACTATCATCAGCCAATCGTTGGTAACAACTTCTTTGCTACACTTGGCTACATCCACTATGATTACGAATACACTAACAGTGGTAACTTTATGGGTGAGCCTGTTAAGATTGAAGATGCTACAGCTTTCAACACTTTAATGCCTGTAGTTGACAAGGTTGATCAGTTCTACCTTAAGATGACATACAGATTCTAATCTGAATCAGATTATTATTAAAAAGGCCGGTGTTTGCCGGCCTTTTTTTTATTATTTAGACAATGCTTGCAAGTCGCGATGCAAAAATCCGTTTGCAAGTTTCACTCAAAGTCTTATAAGGCTTTTTTTAAAAGACACCAGATTGTATATTTATTCCAAAAAATATTGACATCTACAACAAAATATCTAACCCCGAACTTAGAACTTAGAACTTAGAACTTAGAACTTAGAACTTAGAACTTAGAACTTAGAACTTAGAACTTAGAACTTAGAACTTCTTTTTCACATACAATACCTTTTTTACCCTTGCTATCAGGTTTTCCTCACCATCAATAATCTTTAAAGTAAATTCCGGATAATATTTATCTCCGTTTGCGGTTTTATCTTTTATCTCATTTATAATTTCATCTGTTATTGCGACAGTGCAATAGACCTTTTTCTTTGTTGCTTTTACAAAATCTATTTCAGCAGACTTATCCCACACTATATAATCTCTACCAAGAGAATTCATCAACAATAACATAATATGCGGGTCAGTCATCGAGTAAAGACTGCCACCAAAATGAGTGCCTACAGCATTTCTGTTATACCAACGAAGCACCATCGATACTTTTAACTCTTTCCAATCTTCCCTGATATATTCTATTTTAACTCCTGCTCCGACATATGGTGGATAGATATTTAGTAAAAATTTCATCACTTTTGGTGAAAAATACACAAAGTCCCCCTTAAAATTTTTGAAGATTATTACGATATCAGTGATAATTGTCAAATAGTTTTGATTTACTAAAGCGGATTAATGCAAAATTTACGATTAAGTAACACATTAATAGCCTTGCTTTTTAAAACAATAGATATATGTTACTTATACAGTATGAATTAGAAGGAGGAAGATATGACAAAGGTATATGTTGTATTTTATAGTTTATATGGACATGTTTATAAATTAGCTGAAGCAGTTAAGAAAGGTGCTGAATCGGTTGAAGGTGTCAGTGTTAAGCTACTGCAGGTGCCTGAGCTTATGAGTGAAGAGCAGATAAAAAATGCCGGAGCATTTGATGCCAAGGAGAGTTTTTCACATATCCCTGTGGCAAATGTATCAGATTTAGCCGATGCGGATGCAATCATCTTTGGGACACCTACAAGATTTGGCAATATGGCTTCCCAAATGAAAAATTTTATAGACCAGACAGGGAGCCTTTGGGCAAAAGGTGCATTGATAGGCAAAATTGGTTCTGTGTTTACTTCCACCGCTTCACAACATGGCGGCCAAGAGACTACATTGACGAGCTTTCATACAGTGCTGCTTCATCACGGTATGATAGTCGTAGGTGTACCTTATTCGGAGCAAAGGTTACTTAATATGAAAGAGATTACCGGCGGCACACCTTATGGTGCCACCACGATTACTGACCACGATGGCAGCAGAGTGCCAAGTGAAAATGAACTTGCAATAGCAGAGTTTCAGGGGCGCCATGTTGCAGAAGTAGCAAAAAAACTAAAATGTTAAGACAATTATTCATCAATAAGGATGAATGCTTTTTAAATTAAAAGATTATGTTTATAATTTTTAACAATTTGTAAATAAATGAACAGATAGGTTGACAAGATTTTTTTTTATGTGGTATATTTTATTATATTTCAGGAGGTGGAATATGAAAAGATTTTTATTAGCATTATTTTGTTTGATGGCTTTTAGCTTTAGCGTATTTGCTGAGGCAAACCCTGTTGCTGACAACAGCAAAGCGATGGTAAGTGCTGCAAAGCAAATGGTTAAGGAGATAACCCCTCAGGAGCTTATGGACTTAATTAAAGGCAAGGCAAATTTTGTGCTTATCGATGTTAGGACAAAGGAAGAGGTGCCCGCAGCAAAAATTGAGGCTAAAGAGTATTACAATATTAGCAGAGGTTTGATCGAATTTATGCTACCAAAGATGAATATCCCGACTGATAAGCTCATTGTTACTTATTGTAAAGTTGGCGGTAGAGGGGTATTAGCCGCAGAAACATTAAAAAGGTTGGGTTATCAGAATGTTGTAAATCTTAAAGGTGGTATAAAAGGATGGATTGAGGCAGGTTTTCCTGTAACTAATCCGCTTGGAACATTTAAAATGGTTCCATATGAACTTACTGGGTGTGCTGAATAATAATTTTAAGGCGGCTTAGCCGCCTTTTTTGTTATGAATTTTTTCTTTTCACTTTTCTAAAAAAATAATTATATTTCCCTTGAATGGCATCAGTTTGTGTGATATTTTCTGTTAGGAGAAGATTATGGGAATTGATCATGAAATTTTGCTTGAAGTAGGCACAAATGAATTTGAAGTTGTGGAATTCATTATTAGAGGTGAAAAAGAGCATTATTTTGGTATTAACGTAGCAAAGGTTAGGGAGATTATCCTTTTTCCCGAAATTGTTAGAGTGCCGGATTCCCATCCTGCAGTTATAGGCACAGCAAATGTAAGACAAAAGCTTATCCCTATTATTAATCTCTCTTATTGGCTCAATATAAAGCATGATTATGACCCCAAAAAATCAAAAGTTATAATTACATATTTTAACCATCAATATAACGGGTTTGTTGTGGATGATATAACAAGAATTCATCGAATTACCTGGGCGGATATAAATGACTATGCTTCAATTAGTGATATAAACTTGGCTGAGTCTGTGTTAGGTGTGGTGAATATTAATGACAGACTTGTGCAGCTTTTGGATTTTGAAAAAATTGTTGCGGAGATTAATCCTTTAACTTCTATGCACAATGTTGAAATTGATTACACAAAGCAGAATCTAAGACGTGGTAAAAAGATATTTTTGGCCGAAGATTCAGATGTTATTCGTAAACTTCTGAAAAATAACCTTGAAAAAGCAGGGTATAGTGTTAAGGCATTTGAGAACGGAAAGTTATTGTTGAATGCTTTAACTAAAGAGGTGCCGGATATTATTGTTACCGACTTGGAGATGCCTGTAGCTGACGGGACATTTTTGATAAGAAAGGTGAGAGAGTCAGGTGAACTAAAAAATCTACCGATAATAGTGTTTTCCTCCCTTGCAAGTGAGGAAAATGAATTGAAAGTATTGGGGATTGGTGCCAATGAGTTTATCGGTAAGCCTGATTTGGGAATTGTTATAAATGCGATAGATAAATATGTAATATAGGAGCTGTTATGAAAAAGGGGATAGTAACATTTGTTTTACCTTTTCTTTTTATTGCCTGTGCTCAGGATAATCAGGCGATAAAGCAGAGTATAAGTAATCTTAATGAAGAAATTATCAATCTACAAAAATCTATAGCCGATATGAAAGTAAATGTTGATGAGCTTGACAGGAAAATCAGTATTAACGAGGAAAAGATAAACGGCAACTCAAAGGCAATTGCACAGGTCAGAAATGATATGTCATACGTTACAAATGAAGTGACAATTATGAAGACTAAGGTGGATAGCGTTTCAAAATCTGGCAATATGCAAAATACAAACGTTAATAATTTAAACCAAACGAAATCGCAGGCCGGCAATAATGAAAATCAGATAATTGTTATCGAGGATAACTTTTCCGATAAATCAAGTCTTTACTCATATGCTTATGAGCTTTTTAATTCGGGAAAACTATTTGAAAGCAAAAAGAAGTTTGAAGAATTTTTGGCTCTGTATCCAAATGATGATTTGTCTGATAATGCAATGTATTGGATTGCAGAGATACACTATTCAAATAATGAATATCAAGAATGCATAGATACATTGACTAATTTGATACAAAAATACCCGGATGCAAACAAAGTGCCTGATGCTTATCTCAAAATTGCTTTGGCAAAAAAAGAGATGGGGGATATTCAAGGGGCTAAGGATACACTAAATAAACTAATCTCTTTGTATCCCGACAGCGACGCAGCTAAGACTGCCAAGAGCAGATTGCAAGGGTTGGAGTAGATTATGAAAAAAATATTATTATCTTTAAGTTTGGCTTTATTTGCGTTTAACGGTTTTACACAAGATGTGCATGTAGTAAAAAAAGGTGATACCCTTTGGGATATTTCTGAAAAATATTATAAGGATAACTTTAAGTGGCCGTTAATATGGAAGTATAATGTCCATATTAACAATCCTGACCTCATTTATCCAAAAGAGAAGCTGAATATACCTGTTATCGTAAATGATGGTGAAGTGCTGAAGTTGACAGATGAAGCTACCTTTAAAATTGGCGATTCAACTAAAAAAGGGGTTGAAGCAGCTGCCGGCACTGTAGCGAATAAAGAAAGTGCTAATATTGCCAATGTAGGTGCAAGTAAGGTTGTAAAATTAAGTGATTATGAATTAGTGTTGAAAAAACTGCCATCCGAAAAGGTAATAGCTACTCAAGAGGGTAAATATTTTGTGTCAGATGGGGATATTTTAAGAGTGAGTATTGCCAAAGAAAAGTTTGCTGAAGGTCAGGAAATTACTTTTCTAAGACATTTGGAAAGCTTTGAAAACGGCGAGCTATTGAAAATAGATGGCTATGGTATTGTAGAAAAGGTAGAAAAAGACAATGCAGTTGTGAGAGTAAAAAAGGCTTTTGACTCCATCAGCAAAGGGCTCTATGTCAAAGCTAAAAAAGATGAAGATATGATGAAAGTGTCCGACCAATTTGTTGAAGTAAGGTCAAACAGAAAAGGTAAAGTGGTATACCTTTCTCAATCTATGACAATTTCCGGTGACGGGTATAGGATAGTTTTTGATAAAGGGTTAAAAGACGGAATAAAGCAGGGTGATATTGTAGAAGTCGTCCGTATCAAGAGTGACGGCGGATTTTACAGAGAGGTTAGAGTTGGAGAAGCTCAAGTGCTTTATGTAAATGAAGATTATGCTACTGCGGCGATTTTAAGCAGCACTCTTGAGATAACAAGGGGTGATGAAGTCAAGCTCGTAAAAGTAGCTGTTTATTAATATAAATATTTTACTTGTTGCTATATACACAATAGGAAATAATGTAACATTATGGGTTTAAATAAAATTGTCGTTACTATGGGCGACCCTGCCGGCATTGGCCCTGAGATTATTTGCAAATTGATTCTTGATAAACAATTTTGCAGTCAATATGACCTGACTTTTGTAGGCAGCAAAACTATTCTGAAAGAGAGCTTTAAACGTGTATTTTCTATAACTACTTTTCCTGATTGTAAGTTTATAGATGTTGCAGGGAAAGAAGAAATAAGTTATATGCCTGGAGTTTTGACACCGGCAAATGGAAGGCTTTCCATAAAGTATATCGCAAAAGCTTTTAACCTCATCAAATCCGGCAAAGCTGATGCAATGGTTACCTGCCCCATAAATAAAAAAGCTATCAATCTCGCAGGATTAAAATATCCGGGGCATACGGAATATCTCGGATTTTTAAGTAAATGTGACAATTTTTCAATGATGCTTGTGGGGGATAAAATAAAGGTAGTCCTTGTGACAACTCATATCCCTATTGGGAAAGTAGCTGAAAGTATTACCGAGGATAAAATAATCAAAGCTGTGATGAATAGTCATAATGCTGGAAAGTTTTTTGGCAATCCAAACCCAAAAATTGCTGTGGCAGGCTTAAATCCTCATGCAGGTGACAACGGGGCAATCTCAAATGAGGAATTGCAGATTATTTCTCCGGCAGTAAATAAGTGTATTGAAAAAGGGTTAAATGTCTATGGCCCTATTCCATCCGATACACTTTTTGCAAGGATGCTGAAAGGGGAGTTTGATATTGCTGTCGTAATGTATCACGATCAAGGGCTTATACCCGTCAAGATGGAAAGTTTTGGAAGTGCCGTAAATGTTACTCTTAATTTACCTTTTATCAGGACGAGTGTTGATCACGGGACGGCATATGATATAGCCGGAAAAGGGGTTGCAAGTGAGAGTAGTCTTAAAAGAGCTATTGAAGTAGCGGATATGATGGTGAACAATGTTAAATTTAATACAAATATTTAAGTCCGAATTTGGCCATACGAAAAAGTCGTTTGGTCAGCACTTTCTCGTAAATAAACATATATTGTCTGTTATTTGTGATGAAGCAGAGATAAAGCCGGATGATTATGTTGTTGAAATAGGTCCTGGTTGCGGTGTACTTTCATATGAGCTTCTTGAGCGAAATGCAAATGTCCTGTGTGTGGAGATTGATAGAGACCTTGCGCATTTTTTGAGGAGATATTTACACATATATGGAAACTTTAATATCATTAATAAAGATTTTATGTTGACTGATACGGCAGATTTTCAGACGGATAAAAAAATAAAGTTTGTGGGCAATTTGCCCTATAATGTGTCCACAAAAATTGTAGAGCATACGGTTAATTTTCATAACAGTATCGACCTTATGGTTTTTATGTTTCAGAAAGAGGTAGCTGAAAGGATAATTTCTCTGCCGAAAAATAAGACATACTCTTCACTATCTGTTTTTTGCCAATACTATTTTGATATATTTAAGGTAAAGCACTTATCAGGGAAAAACTTTTGGCCTACCACGAAGGTAGAATCAACAGTATTAAAATTTTTACCTAAAAAAAGACATTTTAAAGATGAAGATGACGAAAAAGATTTTCTCAAATTTATAAAGAGTTGTTTTGTCCTAAAAAGAAAGACTCTTAAGAATAATCTCAAACATATAGAAAATATCGAGGATAAAATAAAAGAGTTTTTTGGCAGTGACAGTGTGAGAGCAGAAGAGTTAAAATTGGAAGATTTTATACGATTTTATGAGTATCTTAGGTCTAAATAAATCATTAAAAGAATATACGTTTACCGTTGTGGATACCGAAACTACGGGACTGAGCCCATACAAGGGGGCAGAGCTTCTTGAGATAAGTGCCGTCAAGATAAATAGTGATTTTAACCTCGATTTGAATAACCACTTTACAACACTGATAAAGCCAGAAAAGCCGATTCCAAGTAAGACAATAGAAATCAATGGCATTGATGAAAAAATGGTAGAGAATGCACCTTTAATTGATGAGGTATTGCCAAAATTTGCTGAGTTTGCTGAAAATACGGTTTTTATTGCACACAATGCAAAGTTTGATTTTACTTTTATCAATTATTATATGAAAAAGCATTGTGTTGACTGCAAACTTGTATGCATCCTTGATACGGTAAGCATTACAAAGAAATTTTATCCAAATATCGGCAGATATAACCTTGATTCTTTAATTAGGTATTTTGATATCAATGTGGAAATTGAAAATTCTTACAGACACAGAGCATTATTTGATGCCGTAAATACTTCGGTGGTTTTTTTAAAAGCTATTGAAAAAATGAAATTTTTAGGATTAGATTTGACATTATCTAATTTACTTTAAAAAAAGAAGCCGCCTAAAAGGCGGCCATATATTTACCTTATATTTTAATGGTCACTTGCGTCTGAAATACCTACACCTAAGTAAGTCCTAATTTTAACCTGTTCATATTTTTCCTGTGCTGCTTTATCTGGTGCGATAACAGAGCCAATCCAAGCACCGATAAAAGCAAGTGGTAAGGAGATTATTGTTGGGAATTTATAGGGGAATATTGCTTCAGGGTTCCCAAGGATTGTCACCCAAACAGTAGGGCTTAAGACTATCAATATAGCAGAAGACAAACCACCAAACAAAATAGACATAACTGCACCGGTAGTGCTTAACTTTTTCCATACGATAGAAAGAAAAAGTGATGGGAAGTTAGCACTTGCAGCAATTGAAAAAGCAAGAGCAACTAAAAATGCTACGTTTTGCTTTTGAAAAGCAATACCAAGTGCAACAGATGCCACACCATAAATGAGGGTAGACATCCTTGCAGCCTTTAATTTCTCTGACTCAGTTACATTACCTTTTTTAAATGTGCTTACATATAAGTCATTCCCAAGTGCCGCTGAAGCAGCCAAAGTAAGACCTGCAACAACTGCGAGAATTGTGGCAAATGCAACTGCTGCGATAAATCCTAAAAATGGAGTCCCGCCAAGCAACTGTGAAAGCATAGGTGCAGCCATATTACCACCACTACCAATTTTCATAATTGCGCTTTTACCAACCAATACTGCAGCACCAAAACCAACTATTGGAATGATAAGGTAGAAGTAACCGATAAATGTTGTGGCGTATACAACTGATTTTCTTGCTTCTTTAGCATTAGGAACTGTAAAGAATCTCATCAATATATGCGGAAGTCCAAGAAGTCCAAGCATAAGTGCAAGACCTAATGATAAGGCTTCAACTGGACCTTTTACCAAACCACCCGGGTTTAACATTTCAACACCGTAAGTTTCCTGAACTGCACCGTATAGGTTACCTGGGTTGAAATTAAACTTAGCTAAAACTAACAGTGTCAGAATTGTAACACCAAAAAGAAGAAGACAAGCTTTGATTATTTGTACCCATGTTGTAGCAAGCATACCACCATATAATACGTAAAGTAACATTACTGTTCCAACAATAATTTCTGCCCAAACATAAGGTATACCAAACATAAGCTCTATAAGCTTCCCTGAGCCAACCATCTGAGCGATAGTGTAGCAAAGAAGGACTAACAATCCTCCAATTGCCGAAGCTGTTCTGATAGGTCCTTGATTTAGTCGATATGCAACTACATCTGCAAAGCTATATTTTCCAAGGTTTCTAAGAGGCTCAGCTATTAAAAACATAAGCGCAGGCCAACCTACAAGCCAACCTACAGCATAAATCATCCCGTCATAACCCTTTAGGGCAACAAGACCGGAAACGCCAAGAAAAGATGCCGCTGACATGTAATCTCCTGCAAGAGCAAGACCGTTTTGGAACCCTGTAATGCCACCGCCGGCAGTATAATAATTGCTGGCAGATTGTTTTTGTTTTCTGGCAACTAAAAAAGTCACGAATAATGTAAGGATAACAACCGCGACAAAGGAGCCTATTGCCACTAAATTAGGTTCACCAAATTTATATTCCATTTCATCCCCCGATTAAAGTTCTTTCTTAATTTCTTCTACTTCTTTGTCGTAAACATTGTTTGCCCATAGTACATAGACATAAGTCAAAATCCATGCGGCAAATATTACACCAATCCCCATAATAATTCCGACGTTGGTATAAACGCCCACCTTTTTAGTAACAAAGTCTTTGTTTAGTGCAATCATGAATATGTAGCCGTAATAGACAACAAATAGTACTGCAAGCATAAAAAAACTAAATGTCCAACGTTTTTTAATAAGTTTTTTAAATCTTTCGGAATTTAAGACTTTTTGATAATTTTCACTCATAATATACTCCTTTGAAGTTTTAATAATTATTAAGTAAATGTTACCGACCATTTTAAAACACTTTTATTTTTTATGTAAAATAAAATCTCATATTATTTAAGAATAGTCAATATATTTTTGAAAATAATTGTTATCAGTATGTTATGCACAACTTAATTTCACTATTATTTAATCAAATATTAAAATATAAAGTTTAATAAATGGTAAAACAGTATCTTTTTGTATTTTATAACTGTTTAAAAAATATATGTATTATTTAAAATTGTATTTTATATAAAGAAAGGAATGTTATAAGAAAAAACAAATTTTTATGGATTTATGTTAAATTGTATCTTGGGTGAATAAATTGATTAAAAAGTGTTTAGGTTCTTGTCGAAATTAAAAATATGTTTTATTGAATTAATTGATTAAATAGTTAATTAATAATCTACACTATGTATAAACTTGCTTTTTGTATATCGTATTATAAATTTTACATTTTATTTTCACATAGCAGTAATATAATTTTTTATTAGTAAAAGGTTTTATTTTTTATGAGATGATTTCTAAAAAAAAAAATACTTTTTAAAATCAATAAAATTTGTTAAGATAAAATAATAGCCTATATGGAGGGTTTTATGTTTACTATAAATGTTAATAATACTGCATTTTTACTTATTGATGTTCAAGAAAAGTTAGTCAAAGCAATGGATGAAAAAGTTTACGGGAAAAAATTAAAAAATATGGAAATACTTCTCAAATCAGCGAAAATATTAAATATGCCGGTGTTGTTCACTGAGCAATATGTCAAAGGGTTAGGGCGCACCGTAAATGAGCTTAGTCATTATCTTGAAGGAGCATTATATTTTGAAAAAATTACCTTTTCATGCTGCGGAGAAGATACCTTTATGGATAAATTAAATAGTCTGAATGTGGAAAATGTGATTGTATTTGGCATGGAAACACATGTATGTGTGCTGCAGACAGTTTTAGACCTATTAAATTATTATAATGTGTTTGTTGTAAAAGATGCGGTACAGTCAAGAAGTAAGGAAAATTGGTTGGCCGGGCTTGATTATATGTCTGATGCAGGGGCAATTATTACCACTACTGAAATTGTATTATTCATGCTGCTTAAAAAAGCAAAAACAGACGAGTTTAAGGCTATATCGTCTATGTTAAAATAAAAAGGGGGCTATAAGCCCCCGATTATTACTCTTCGATTTCCATTAATCTGTCGCCGAATGTTTCTTGCAGCCATTTTTCAGCAGCTTCATAACTGTCAAACTCCAAAGCAAGCTCTTGCTCAACCTCATCTTTATCATCGAGAATAGTTAATGTCACTACTCCGTCCTCATTGAGGGAAATTTCTCCTACCTTGTTAGGGTCGATGAGAATTGCAGCCTCATCGTTACAGTCGCAACTGCCGTTTTTGTCATGATTGTGATTGCATCCGCAGCCCATATTTTCTCCTTTTAGGGTTGTATTTTTCAATAAATCTAATATAAAAAAGTGATTTATTGTATATTTTCATTAAAAATTACTTTGCCGTTTTCAAAAGTAACACCGGCCTTAAGATATAAAATTTTCCCCTTTTCAAATCCTTTTTTATCTCTAAGAAAAAGATAGGCTTCATAGGCTTTTGTGGAAGTGTGACAGTAAAATATTATATTTTTGTCTTTAGGAAGTTTTTCGTAGCTCGTCCCCAATTTCCCAAAAGGCAAAGATATGGCACCCTTTAAATGTCCTTCACTGTACTCTTCGTCACTATTAAGGTCTATAAGCATTATGGCATTTTTATTTAATTTATAAAAATTTTTAAAAGTTTCTACATCAAGTGCATTTTCACTTTCATTTATTTGTTGTTTGATATTGTGGTAGGCATTCCAGGCTTCAATGCCTCCTCTGAAAAGGTATACATTTTTGTATCCCAAATCTATAGCCTTTTTTGCAGAATTTATAGATATGCTGCATTCTGGGTTTTTACAGTAAAATACAACAGGGTAAAGCTTATCAAGAGGGAGTTTGTCGATATTATTTTCGAATTCCAAATCCGGTATATTAATGGCTTTATCAATATGGTTTTCGTTATAAAGGTTAGGATTTCTGGAGTCTATTACCAACATACTGCCAAGAGTGATGTTTGTTATAAGCTCTTCAATATATATTTCTTTCGGCTCGGTGTTTTTCTTTTTAAAAAAATTAAACATTTTCCTTCTTTTGGTGCATTTCTTGATGCTCTTTGATTAAATGAGACGCAAGCTCCTTAAAAGTCCATTGTTTATTATGTTCGGTAACGATAGCAAAAATCGATTGTGGCAGTTTGAGGGTTTTAAATTTATTTATAAAGTCTATGATTATTTTATTATCCATATTCTCAAAAAGAATTACTCTGACCTTAATAGTATTCCCTTTTGTTTGAGACTCCACTTTTAAGTCTTGTATCTTTATATCAAGATGATTTTCAAAAATCCTGATTAGCTGAGGATACTCATTCTCTTCAGCCATCTTTTTTATTATGTCAAATTCAATATCACCAAAACCGGCAACATAAATATATTTATTTTCCATAGATATTCCTTACAATAGCTTTAAACATTTTGCAATGGGCATTGCCTGCCTAAAATCATTTATAACATCTTTTTTTAAAATAGTAGAATAAATTTTATCTGCATTTTCTTTAGCAGATACAAGCAGCTCACCTGTTGGGGATATTACCATCGAATTACCGCCGAAATATGTTCCCCATATATTTCCAACTGCATTACACACCACAACATAGCATTGATTTTCAATTGCCCTTGCTGTGGCAAGAGGTATCATTTGCTTGATTCTTGAGTGAGGCCATTGCATCGGTATAAAAACAACTTCTACACTATTCAAAAAATATTGCCTAAACAGCTCAGGGAATCTAAGGTCAAAGCATATGGCACATCCACACTTAAAGTTGTCAATTTCAAATATCTTTGTGTTGTTTCCACTTTTAAAATGTATGTGCTCATCCATCAGAGGGAAAAGATGAATCTTTTCATATATAAATTCAAGATTGTCCCCCTTTTTTACAAAAAAGGAGTTGTATATACTGTTATCCACCTGTCTTGCAATGGAGCCTATGTAGGTATTTGAGACTGGGAGCTTCTTCAATAGCTCAGGCTGAGATTTCACATGCTTTCTTACATGGTCATAATTAAAACCTGTGGTAAAGAGCTCAGGTAATATAATAAGTTGGTTTTTAATCCCTTTTGTAAGATTAATTACCTTTTCAATATTTGCTTCAGGCGACTCTTCCACATGTATCTGAAGTAGATTAACCTGCATTATACATTCCAATAAGTTGTAGCTTGGTCGGTAATGATATGCTCAAGAATCATTTTATCTGAGCCTTTTATGCAATCTTTATTAATACATTTTTTATTTTTTAATACGATGTCTTCAATAAATATGGGGGATTTTACCCTCAAACCCAAAGCAATAGCATCAGACGGCCTGCAGTCAATTTCTTTATATGAGCCACTGTTATTAATGACTATTTTAGCTTTGAAAATATTATCAGAATTATCATAAATGACTATTTTATCAACTTTTACATTGTTGATATTTTCTAAAATCAGCGAAAAAAAGTCATAGGTAAGGGGCCTAGGGCACTTTATTCCGCTAATCTCAGTATAAATAGCTTCAGCTTCAAATACACCTATATTAATCGGTATATAATAAGAGCCGTCCAATGATTCTAGTATCAGAACATATCTGTTGGCAAGAGGCTCTCTTAAAACACACTTTACTTTTACCTCGTACATTGACAAAAAACCTCCGATAAAAATTAGTTACATTTCCCAAATAATGAATTTTTTTTCGCTTCGGTAATTTCAACATTAACAATGTCACCAATTTCTAATTTATTACTACTTTTAAAATTTACAATCCTATTTTGTGGATTTCTTCCAGAATATGTTGATTTATCTTTTTTACTCAACCCTTCTACAAGCACTTCAGAGCTTTTTCCAACATATTCTTGTAATAATTTATTTGAAATTTTTTCCTGCTCTTGCAAGAGTAAGGTTAGTCTTTGGGATTTGACATCATCTGGGACATTATCTTCAAAGGAAAACGCCTTTGTTTTAGGCCTTGGGGAATATTTAAACGCAAAAATCGTTTCATACTCTATCTCTTTTATCGCTTTTATGGTGTCTTCAAAGTCACTATCAGTTTCACCCGGAAAGCCTACTATGAAATCTGAGGATAGGGTGAGATTTGGAATAGTTTCTTTTGCTTTTAAAACTTTCTCACGATATTCTCCGTATGAATATTTTCTGTTCATTTTAGATAATATTCTGTCAGAGCCCGCTTGAAGGGGAAGATGAAGATAAGGCATTACTTTATTGTTATTTTTCATCGCATCAATTAGTTCATCGGAAAAATCTTTAGGATGAGAAGTTACAAATCTTATCCGTTTCAGTCCATCAATATTATTAACCATATACAAAAGTTTGGGAAAATTAATGTTTTCGTCAAGGTTTTTTCCGTAAGAATTAACATTTTGCCCTAAGAGTGTTACCTCTTTTACTCTACTGTTTACTAGATATTTTATTTCGTCCAATATTTCTTCTACCTTTCTGCTCTTTTCTCTCCCTCTCACATATGGCACAATGCAGTAGCTGCAGAAATTATCACACCCTTTCATAATAGTTACAAATGAGCTGACAGATGTTGCTCTTGAAAATGTAGGTATAGAGATTTCACTATCGTTTGTGGCTGTATCACAAACCCGTTCCCCTTTTTGGACAAGGTCAATTATTTCGTATAACCTACCGATGGCATCTGTACCGAATACAAAACTTACATCCTTAAAATTTTCCAAAAATTTCTCACCTTCTTGTTGGGCAACGCATCCGCAGACACCAATTTTTATACCTTTTACACTTTTAAGTCTTCCTATTTCACTTTGTACTTTTATTTGAGGTTTTTCTCTTACACTGCAGGTATTTATGATTGCAAATTCAGCTTCTTCCGGATTGTCACTTTGATCAAATCCCATATCTTTAAAAATTGAAGCTATCCTTTCTGAATCGTAAGTGTTCATTTGACAGCCAAAAGTTCTGATGTAGACTTTACTCATTTCATCTCCCTAAATAATTTTTCAATACTTGTATGTATTTTTCAGCAGTTTTGTAATTTGTATTTTTTTTGTCAACATTGTTTAGCCAGTAAATTGCATCCAAAATTTCTGTTTCGCTCGGATTTTGTTTTTTTAAAATAGAAGTGTATCTTGATGTCCCAATCTTGAAAGCGAAGTCACTTTTTAGACTTAACAGCTTTTCATCATTTGTATTAAGCTTGTTGAGCAGCTCAAAGGCAGCGATGTAATCATTTTTTTCAGCTAACTTTAGTGCCCTTTGATAATATACTGAAGGTTCTACACTCTGAATCCTTGTAATATCTTTTTCTATCTTCTTTTGAAGTGTAAGAGCTTCTTTTTTATTATGGGCACTTTCTGGAATGGATAACGTAAGCTCATAAGCTTTGGAAATAAGTATTTTAGCCTTTTCGTAATCTTCTACGAAAAATGCTTTTTTACTCTCAGTATAGTATTTCTCAGCCTTTTCAAGCTTTTCATTATTTGAAACAATCTTATATAGTTTGGCCTTTAAAATTAAGACCTTTTTATTAAAATGATTGACTTCTACAGCTTCCTTAATCTTTTCATAGGCCTGATTTATATTCCCTTCCTTGTAAAGCTTTTCAGCTTCGTAATAAAGCTTATAGCTTTCATCAAACTTCAGGTAAAGAAACAAAGCAGCAAAAATTCCAATGATTAGCGATATACCTATAATCTTTTTCATAATTAATTATTGAATTTAGACTTATTTTTAACTTTATCAAGGTATTCTTTGGATTTTTCTAAATTGCCTAATTTTTCGTAAGATGCTGCTATTAAAATATATTCATCATCCGTTTGTCCAGGCCTTAAAAGTTGTATCACATCATCATATTTCCCTTTTTTGAACAAAGCTTTTGCCGTATCTAACCTATTTTTACAAAGTTTAAGTTTGTTTATGACATCGTTGTCATAAAATCCGTTTATAATTGAGTAACTGATATCATTACATATTAAGCTAATCTCTTCTTCGTTAAGGGTGTATAAAAAGTCAGTATACTTTGAAATATTGCCATTTTTTATAAAACATGCAGTTTGAAGTTTGAGTAAATCATTTTTATTATCAACGCATTTTGTTAAAAGGTCGCAGTCGTAATTTTTATTTAATTTTTCGTAAGATTTTATAAGTCTACAATAGTTTGTCTTTGAAATATTATAACTTTTTGTGTTATAGTCAAAACTTGATATAAAGCCTTCATAATTTTCTATTTCATAAAGTCTACTCAATGCGAGATTGACGAGATCGTTATTTTTATAAGTTTTGTATATGCTCCAGAAATTATCATAATTGTTATGCTTAAAGAAATATTTTGCCAGATAATCCTTATCTTTATCTGAAATTTCATTTAATGGTAATTTATGGAATATGTTAGATGCAGTTTCTGGATTGTCTGCAGTTTTGTAGAATAGGGTTAGCATATCATTGGTGTTCAATTTTAATGTAATCACATTTTTAATAAAATCTTCGGTTGGGCTACATTTTGAATTTATTACTATGCTTGCAAGCTCTACATCATTTTGTGATTCGTTAACTGCTTTATTGCAATCTGAATAGGTAAGTAAAAAGACCTTGTCTTTTTTTATAAGATTTTTGTCAAATCTTTTATCATCTGTTTTTTCTACCTCTTCTATTAATTTTAGGGACTTTTCATAATTTTTTTCAAAAAGGTAACATCGATAAAGTATATATTTAGCGTAAGAATTTTTTTCTTTGTCTTGTGAAGATGCTAAAAAATCTTCAAGGGTTTCAGCGGCAACATCATAAAGCCCGTCTTCAAATGCGTTGAGTCCTACCAGATAATCTTCCGGTGCAGCATAGCCTATAGATACAAAAATCGTTAATATTACAATTAATCTGCCAAACACTCTGCCAATACCTCAATAGGATGTATGATTTTCTTCGTGCTCAAATGCTCCATCTGCATTCGGCAGGTTGGACAATCTGTGGCGCCGACCTTTTTTGCACTGGCGTTGAGTTTATTTATCATATTTGAGCCAATCTCAACGCTTAAATCGTAGTTTTTAGCTGAAATTCCCCAGCTTCCGGCCATACCGCAACAGTGACTCTTTAAATCTTCGACACCATCAGGATTTATCTTTTTAAGCATTGCAACGGATGAGCCTGAGTCATTTTGGACTTTAAGGTGGCACGGCATATGGTAAGATACAGAAATATCGTTTTTGACTATATTTAGTTTATCAAAATGCATATTGACGAGGCTACTGATATGAATGGTCTTTTCTGAAATCTTGTTTATTATGTCATTATTTAAAAGATATTTCCATTCCTGCTTTAGTGAAAGACCGCATGATGAGCAGGTTACAACTATGTAATCCACACTGTCAATTAATTTCTCCCAATTTTCAAGATTTTGCTCTATCTTGTTTTTTGCCTGTTTAGCCATCCCTTTGGAGAGCATAGGAAGTCCGCAACAATTTTGTTCAGGCAAAAACACTTTGTATCCAATTTTTTCCAACACCTTTATGGCAGCTTCCCCTATCTGTGGCTTAATATAGCCTGCATAGCAGCCGGAGAAAAACATGACACTTTTTTCAGAATTTCCAATGGTTTTATCAAACCTTTCAAAAAGTGATTTGGTTTCAAAAGCTATAAACTCTCTTTCGGCAGTTACACCAGTAAATATTTCCCCAACCTTTCTAAGCATCTTTAATTTCATTGGTTTGCCAAGAAGTTTGGAAAACTTTCTCGTTACTCTAGCGGCAAGCTCAGCGCTAACGATAAGTCTGTTTTCAAGAGTGGCTCCAAATTTTTCTACATATTTGCTTCTTGCTTCGATAGCCATTTTAGGAATATTGACGTTAGATGGGCACTCTTTGTAGCAACTGCCGCAATTTACACATCTGTCAATAACGTATTGAAAAGATTTTTCGTATAGACTTTTTTCAGCAATAGCACCGCTAATAAGCGCCCTTAGAATATTAGCCTTCGCTTTTGGGGCTGCAGCCTCATCCCTTGTAAATTTATAAATTGGGCACATTCTTGTGGCTGTAGTTACTGTAGTACATTTTGAACAACCATGACACTTTTCTACTTCATCCAAAAAGTTTTCAGGCCAGTCTAATAGCTTGTCGAATATTTCAACACTGCGATAATCACTGCCATATCTTAAAAACTTTTTTACTTGATTTGGGTCGTGATATGTTTTTATTTCTGGGTTAAGAATATTATATTCATCCATTAGGTGCTTGATTTCAGCAAATAGCGGGTAGATATCTTTATACTGCTTTTGTATATAACAGCTTCGTATCCTTCCATCCCCATGCTCTCCTGAAACTGTCCCCCCAAGGGAGAAAATTAGCTCGAAAAATTCATCGGCAACTTTTTTCAGCAAGTCGACATCATGAGGATCTTTTAAATCCATAAGTGGTCTTGTGTGCATTAATCCTTTTGCAATATGACCGTAAACTACGAAATTTAGCTTATTTTGAGCAAGTATTTTGTAAACCCCTTCAAAGTAGTCAACTAATTTATCTATTGGGACTGCTGCGTCTTCAATAAGGGCAAGAATCTTTTTTCTCCCTTTAAGCTTGTAAAGAATAGGTACAGCAGCCTTTCTGATTGCCCAAAATTTTTCTTTTTCTTCTTCACTAACAGCAATATGAGCATTCTCAGTAAGATTATTTTCAAACAATATTCCCCTTGCTTTTTTAGCCAGACTCTCTGTTTCTTCAAGACTAAAAGAATCAAATTCTATTAATAAAACATTGTCGATGCCGTCAGGTATTTTATCCCTTAATTTTTCGTCATTTTCTTTTGCCAATTGCAAAAGTGATTTGTCCATTATTTCAATTCCACTTACACCAAGTGGCAAGACTTTTTGAACGGCTTTTGCAGAAGATATTATATCATCAAAGTATGCTACTACCAAAGAATCGTATTTAGGTTTTTCTTTTAAGGAAAATTTTAATTTTGTTACTACTGCAAGTGTACCTTCTGAGCCCCCTAACAGCTTTCCTAAGAAAAGTTTTTCATTCTGTATCATTCCTCTTAGGTTATAACCTGCAACATTATATTTTACATGAGGGTAGGAGTTTTCTATTTTATTGGCAAAGTGGGTATATATTTCAAATATTGATTTAAAAGGTTCATCCAGATTTTCGTATGGTGTATTGTATATTTCTGATAGAGAATATTTTTTCCCATTACTTAATATAAAATCTGCATCGATTATATAGTCGGATACGTTACCATATTTCACAGAGTGAGCCCCGCTGGCATTTGTTCCAAACATGCCTCCAAATGTAGCGTATTCACCGCTTGACGGGTCAGGAGGGAAAAATAGACCCTTGCCTTTTAATAATTCTTCCAACTCTCCAAATCTATAACCTGGTTCACACTCAAAATATTTCTTTTCAAAGTCTATTTTTATTAATTTGTTCATATATTTGGAAAAGTCGAGCACTATACCTTTGCCTATAGCTGAGCCGCAAAGCCCACTTCCTGCACCTCTGCTGTGTACAGAGAGCCCATATTTTTTTGCAAAATTTATGACTTTGGTTACATCAGAATCATTCTTAGGATATGCCACACAGGCAGGTTCGACCTTGAAGATACTGCCGTCGGTGGCAAGCATATTCCTTCTTAATTTATCAGTATATATGTCACCTTCAAATATTTCTGATAATTCTTCGAAAATGTTATCTGTTAGCTGCGGCATAGTTTTCACCTTTTTTATTGAATTGTTTTAAGTTAGAACAAAAATAGTAATCTTTTGTTATAGGGTCAATACAAAAATATATTTATTTTTGTTTATGTGCATTTATATTTTGTTGAAAACAATAAAAATTACTGTAGAATAATAATATGAAAACCTTATATCAAGTTTTTTTTATAATTATATTAACTGCCAGTATGTTATTAGGTTATTCCTTTTCATCGACATTTAAAATCCCTCTAAAAGTCGGGGCAATTCTTTATTCAGAAGAGTTTCTCACCGGTGTTGAAGGTTTAGAATCTGGTCTTAAAGATTTGGGTTATGGAGATGAAAAAGAGGTTTATTTTGATGTTAAAGTTATAAATGGTGACCTTGGAAAGATACCGGCAATAATGGAAGAATTTAACAATGAAGGGGTAAAAGTTTTGTTTGTCACTACTACACCGATAGCTAAAAAAGTAATGGCGATTAACGACAAATACAAGTTTCAAGTTGTGTTTAATGAGGTTGCTGACCCCGTGTTGTCCGGTCTTGTTAATACATTGGATAAACCCGGGAGAAATTTTACCGGCGTATCACATGCTGCATTTCGTATGACGCCAAAGAGGATTCAGGTCGCCACTGAATTTTTCAATAAAACTAAAACCATTTATTATCTTTCAGGCAGTGTGGAGAAAGGGCTTGAGGGTTTTGATAAGCAGATGCATGAAACGGAGCGTTTGCTTAATATTAAGATTAAAGTTGTAGATTTTAACAGTAAAGCCTATAATGAGTTTGTTGAGTATATTTCCAATTCTGACAATTCTGAAAGTATTATAGTTTTTGGAATAAGTCCTGAGCTTGTAAGAAATTTCAATAGTTTGAGAGATATTTCTTATAGGGCTTCAATCCCTCTTATACCTATGGATGCAAGTCTTGTGGCAAGAGGTGCGGCCTTTACTTATGCTCCCGAGTTTTATTCTATCGGCAGGCAAAGTGCATATATTATGGATAT
Organism: Deferrivibrio essentukiensis; assembly: GCF_020480685.1. NCBI lineage: Bacteria > Pseudomonadati > Deferribacterota > Deferribacteres > Deferribacterales > Deferrivibrionaceae > Deferrivibrio > Deferrivibrio essentukiensis. The sequence goes on along the minus strand of NZ_JAJAFU010000002.1, from coordinate 43,929 downwards.
GATTTTTAAAGGTGCAAATGCTTCGGATATCCCGGTAAAATTGCCGGATAAAATAGGAATTTATATAAATAAGACTGCACTGAAATATTTTCAAAATAAATATGACAGATACTATTTATACTATGCTGAAAGGTGTTTTTAAGTGAATAAAATATTTAAAGAACTTTTCTTTAGGTATATGTTTATTGCGACTATACTGATAGTGTGTGCATTTATAGGTGTCATAATTGTTTTAAAGTATAATTATGAAAAAGAGCTCGAGAAAAATTCTTATGAGCGGCTTAATAATTTAAACAATCAACTTACCCTTTTACCCGGCTCAGTTTATGAAATGCTTCGTCACTCTCTTGTTATAGATATAAACTCTGGTGATGATTTTAGAAATCTCAGAATGAATTTTTATGATGATGAGCTTTTAGCAAAAGTATATCTGATTAAAGGGGGAAAATTTATTTTTGGGCTTTCCAAATACGATATAATAAAGGAGCTTGAGGGTGATATAAATGATGACTTGCGCAATGTGGTGACGTTTGAGGATGGAGAGTTAACGTTAGTAAAAGAGTTTTTTGTAGATGACTACAATATAATCTACTATATGCCGATTTTAAAAATATTACAGACTTATGCTAGCTTTATCCCTTTTGAATATAGCCTTGGAGTTTTTGATAAAAACGGTAAAGTCCTTTTTTTCTCTGATTACTCTTCTATGTTTGGCATGAGTACGATAAAAGGGTTTAAAAAGAATGATTTGGCTTATACTTATACTTCTCTTAGAGTAAAATTAGAAAACAGCCTGACAAATTCGAGTGATATATACTTTGCCACTTATGGTAACAGTAAATTGTTTGAAAATTTGTATGTAGGAATATTTGTCCACAATAAGGTTATTGAAACATATTTGTTAAAGAGTATTTTTTATCTGAGCCTGTTAGGTATTTTTCTTTTTTTGATAGCTGTGGTATTTATTTATTTTTATTCAAGAAGATTTTCAAAACCATTAGAAAGGTTAGCCAATATTGTGGGTGGGTTTCCAGATTCATTTACTGATTATTCTTTGCATTTTTTCCCTGACAATGAGGTTAGATTGTTGGCCTCAAAGTTTAAAGATGTGGCTGCAAATGTAAAACGAAACATTTCTAAAAATGATGAGCTTTTAAAAAAACTTGAAACACAAAGCAATCTTCTGTTTAAAATGCTTGATTTTCTTCCAAGTGATATCGTCCTTATAGAAAGGGAATATTTTAAAATTAAATATATTAATAAGAATTTTCTGAAAAATACGGACAGCAGATTAACCAATGTTACAGGTGAGCAGTTTTTTAGCTTATTTTGTAATTCAGAGAAAAAAGATAAATTGGTTAAACTGTTTAGTGAGATAGAAGAGCCCCGATTTTTTTACAGTATAGATGTAAATGCCGAATTTGGCATCAAGCATGTGTCAAAATGTGTGAATTTGGATGTCGTCCCCGTTGGGTTGGAATTTATAATGTTAATCATACAAGATGTGCAGAGGGAGATGGAGGCTGTAGAAGTCATCAAAGCTCAAAAAATGTTAATTGAAAGTTATTTTGATGCTATACCGGAGATGGCATTTATTAAAGATAAAAATCTCAGATATGTGGATGTCAACAAATCTTTTGTTGAATTTACAGGATTTAAACGTGACTTTGTAAAAGGGTTAAGAGAAACTGATATTTATCCTCTTGAGTTTGCCGAATACATAATTCAAAAAGAAAGGTGGATATTAGAAAACAGAAAGCCTTTGAAGTATGAAATAGAGTTAAGTAAAGGTAATAAAAAGAGGATTGTAGAAGTTTATAAGACTCCGCTTATCAATGAGTATGGTGAAGTTGAATTTATAGTGGGGATAGCAAGGGATATAACCGAATATAAAAATTTTACAAATGAGATTGAAAAACAGAAAAATATTTTGAGCAATGTAATCGACAGCCTTAGAGAAGGGATAATAGTATTGGATGAAAATAAAAATATAATTTATGCTAATGAGTTTTTGAAAAGTTTAATATTTTGTGGGGACAGTTTTTTTAAACTTGAGTATTTGGAAGATTTGATGAGGTTTATGCCAGATGAGTCTATGACGGAGTTTACAGATAAACTGGATACTTTGATAAATGATGATAATATATCAAAGGTTTATGGCAGGATTAATATATTTAATATGAAACATGAGTATAAAGACCTCTTTTATGTAGGTCTTGCTGTTAAGTTTAATTTTACAAGTGAAAGGATGTTTGTGTTAACTTTCAGGGATGAAACAGAAATGAACCTGATTTTGAATAAACTTGCTGTCTCTGAGAGGTCAGAATCTATAACTAAGATTATTGGAGGGCTTACCCACGATTTTAAAAATATGTTAAGTGCTATTTATAATTATTTGATGATTTACACTTTAGAGTTTCAACTTGATGAAGTTCAGAAAGGTTATATTGAAAATGTATTTAGGGTGCTTAATAAGGCAAGGTATCTTTCAGAGGAGCTTCTTGGTATTACAAAAGGTGGAACTAAAAAGGAAGGTATATCTAATATAAAAGATGTCGCCGAAGAGGTTGGGCTTTTTGTTTTTTCAGGGACAGAAATTGTATTTGAAAACAATATTCATGACAATATTTGGAATGTTTTGATTGATGCAAATCAGTTATCTCAAATACTTCATAATATATTTTTAAATGCCGTCCAGGCAATAGATGGCGCAGGGAAGGTATCGGTTAATGCCCAAAATATGGATGTGGAGAATGATAATGAACTTCAACCCGGGAAATATGTAAAATTGATCATTGAAGATACAGGTAAAGGTATTGAAAAAGATATATTGGAAAAGATTTTTGAGCCGTATTTTACTACAAAGGAGAAAGGGTCGGGTTTGGGACTATTTATTATTAAGTCTTTGATTGAGAAAGCTTCAGGGAAGATAACTATTGAATCTGAAGTAGGTAAAGGGACAAAGGTAGAGATATATTTAAAATCTTCAGGGGTTTCAGATTCTGCAAAAAGAGGTCATGAGGTTGTTGTAAATAAAACATCCTCTAAAAAGCATAATGTTATAATTGTAGATGACCAGATTGATATTCTTGACTCTTTGAAAGGCCTTTTGGAAATATTTGGGTGCAATGTGAAAGCTGCAAAGGATTCGGATGAGGCGATTGTTTTTCTTGATAAATCTCGAGAAAATGGTGAAAAAGTGGATTTGATAATTACTGACTTGACCATTCCTGGAGGAAAAGGTGGGCTTGATTTATTGGACAGGGTGAAGAAAATCGACAAAAATATACCTATTGTCTTGATGAGTGGCCACGCCGATAGTAGCGAAATTAAAAAATATTTGTCTTACGGATTTAAATCTATACTTTCCAAGCCCTTTGATGTGGAAGAAATTAATAAAATTTTAGAGAGCATATAATCATTCTCCTGCATTTTTAACGAGATAATCCACTATCTTTTTAGATTCGGATGAGGAAATATTTGCTCCGTAAGACTTCATCTTTTTGACTGTTTTTTTCCATGTGCTTTTATCATACTTTTTGTTTAAAATTATCCCTTCGCCATGGCACTGCGTACATTTTGTGTAAAAAAGCTCTTCGTCTGAAGTAGCGTAACTTATGGTTACGACAAGTAATAGTGAAGTTATAAAGATTATTTTTTTCATGTTATCCTCCTGATTTTTTTCAGTATAGTGAATCAGTATTTCTTGTAAATATAAAAAAAATAATTTAATATCCAAATTCTGACTCAAGGAGGCAGATTTTATGAAAAGTGAGAATAATGTTGTAAATCAGTATTTGATTGATGAATTTAAGGTTGGTGATACGTGGAGGATGTTTAAGATTTTATCTGAATTTGTAGAAGGTTTTGAAAGCTTAGCCCATGTTGAGCCTGCAGTAAGTATCTTCGGGTCAGCCAGGGCGAAAGAAGACCATAAAGATTATAAAAAAGCAAGACAGCTCGGGCGGATGCTTGCCGAAAGTGGTATTACTGTTTTGACAGGGGGTGGCCCTGGAATTATGGAGGCTGCAAATAGAGGGGCGGCTGAAGGGGGCGGTCAATCGATTGGACTAAACATTGAGCTTCCTTTTGAACAAAAGCCAAATCCTTATGCAAAAAAGGTAGTAACGTTTAATTATTTTTTTGTAAGAAAAGTGATGTTGGTAAAATATGCCAGCGCTTTTGTAATTTTCCCCGGCGGGTTTGGCACGCTTGATGAATTTTTTGAAGCGCTAACTCTTATTCAGACCAGAAAGATAAAATATTTTCCTTTGATACTTGTTGATAGTCAATATTGGAGCGGGTTGATTGAATGGATAAAAAATACTATGCTTGAAAATGGTTTTATTGCTCCTGACGATTTATCTTTGATAAAAATTGTGGATGAGACAGATGAGATTATGTCGTGCATCAAACAGTTTTTGAAGGTGTAGCATGAAAAATTTAAAATTTTACGATTTGCATACGCATACTACATTTAGCGATGGAGTGTTGATCCCAGCCGAATCTGCAAGAAGGGCTGAAGTTTTAGGTTACTCTGGAATTGCAATTACCGACCATGCTGATGATTCAAACTTTAAGTTTATAATTGAAAAACAGAAAGAATTCCAAAAAAGTTTTAATAAAGTGTCTGATTTTAAGGTGATTATTGGAGTTGAATTTACTCATGTTAAGCCTGTTTTACTTGAAAAAGTTATTCCTGAAGCAAGGAAATTTGGGGCAGATATTGTTGTCGTCCACGGTGAAACAATTGTGGAGCCGGTAAAAGAGGGTACAAACAGGGCAGCTATTGAGGCTTGTGCTGATATACTTGCACATCCAGGGCTTATAACGGAAGATGAAGTCAAACTTGCTGCAGCAAATGGTGTGGCGTTGGAAATTACCACCCGTAAAGGGCATTCTTACACCAATGGCCATGTTTTTAATCTTGCCAAAAAATTTGGTGCAAATCTGGTATTAAATAATGATTTTCATGCACCGGGGGATAATTTAAGTGTAGATATGTTGGTTAAAGTATTAAAGGGTATTGGCATAAATAATAATGAGATTTTATCTATTTTTGAAAATAATAAAAAAATTTTTAATAAAGGATTAGGAGGATTAAGATGACAAGGAAAAATAACCAAATGAGTGAAGAAGCACCTATTGATAAGGTTGAAAGTTTTTTAAACAAAAATTTTAAAGTTATTATTTCAAGCATTGCAGGAGTAATTGCTTTGATTCTTGTGGTCTATATGGTCTATAAGAATATCCAGAGCAGTAAAATTGCAAAACTTGACAATCTCGGAAACTATGAAGTTTCTATAGCTCAGCAGAATGTTAGTGAAGATATTTTGGAATCCTATGGAAAGTCAGCGGAAAGCTTTTCTGATCAAAAAGATTATATATATTTAAGAATTGCTCAAATATATATTAGTAAGGGTAATATTGATAAGGCAAAAAGTTATCTTTCAAAAGTTAACGGCAATCTGAAGGAGCTTTCCGACAGTCTTATGTATGACCTTGGTGATGCAAATGTTGCTTCAAAGTACAATGAGGATTCAAGACTGCATATAATTTGGGATTATAGAAAAGCTTTAGCGGGTGGGGATGTTAAAAGCTTTTTGGATAAGTATCCAAACTCAAATTTGGCGGAGTTAATAAAAAATTGGGAGTCTTAAAATATGAGAAAGGTTTTATCCGGAAATGAGGCGATAGCCCGAGGTGCATATGAAGCGGGAGTAAAAGTTGTCAGCTCTTATCCCGGCACCCCGAGCAGTGAAATTACTGATTTTGTAAAAAGATATGGGGAGATTTACTGTGAGTGGGCAGTAAATGAAAAGGTAGCTTTAGAGGTTGCCATAGGTGCTTCCCTGGCCGGTAGACGCTCAATGACATGTATGAAACATGTGGGTTTGAATGTGGCCGCTGACCCATTGATGACGTTAAGTTATACGGGTGTAAATGGTGGCCTTGTGATTCTTGTGGCGGATGACCCCAATATGTTTAGCTCTCAAAATGAGCAAGACAGCCGAAATTATGCAAGGTTTGCAAAAGTACCTTTATTGGAGCCTTCAGATAGTAATGAGGCAAAAGAATTTGTTAAAAAAGCGTTTGAAATATCTGAGAAATTTTGTACACCTGTAATTGTAAGGTCAGTAACAAGGCTTTCTCACAGTATGTCAGCAGTTGATTTGGGAGAAAGGGTTGAAGTTACATCCAAAGGGCTTGAAAACAACATCCCTAAGTGGGTAATGGTACCTGCAAATGGAAGAGTTAGACACGTATTCGTTGAAGAAAGATTGAAAGAGCTACAAACATACAACAGTGAATCTGATTTGGTTGTAGAAGAAATAATTAGCAATGAAATTGGTATTATAACTTCAGGTATCCCTTACCAATATGTAAAAGAGGCATTGCCTGAGGCATCTGTGCTTAAACTTGGTATGGTTTGGCCATTGCCTTTAGATAAAATAGTTGATTTCTCTAAAAAGGTAAAAAAACTTTATGTGGTTGAAGAGCTTGACCCAATAATCGAGACTGAGTTATTGGCAAAAGGGTTAAAACTAAAAAAAATAAAAAGACCACTTACCGGTGAGTTATCAGTTGATGCTGTTAAAAAACTTTTTGGTATAAAAGTAAATAAATACAAAACAACGGTTAAAGAGCTTCCTAACAGACCACCGAATATGTGCCCTGGCTGTTCGCATAGAGGTATGTTTTATGCGATAAGTAAGTTGAAACTTTTTGCTGCAGGTGACATAGGTTGTTACACTTTAGGGCTTTTACCACCTTTGTCAGCAATAAACTCTACTGTTTGCATGGGTGCAAGTATTTCTATGGCACACGGTATAGATAGAGCAAGCGATGGCGAGTATGCCAAGAAGAGTGTTGCAGTAATTGGAGATTCTACATTTTTTCACACAGGTATTAACGGGTTGCTTAACTCTGTTTACAACAAGGGGTGTTCTACCGTTGTTATACTTGACAACAGAACAACAGGGATGACAGGTCATCAGCCTAATCCAGGTACAGGTATAACGATAAGAGGAGAAGAAAGCCCGAGAATTAATTTTGAGCTTTTGTGCAGAGCGTTTGGTATTAAAAATGTAGTAACTGTTGATCCGTTTGATGTAGACGAATGTATAAGAGTGTTAAAAGAGGAAACTTCGAAAGAAGAGTTAAGTGTGATTATTACTAATAGACCGTGTATTTTTGCCGACAGGACAGTAATTACAAATCCATACTTTATAGATGCTGACAAATGTACCGGTTGCACTGCATGCACAAGGCTAGGGTGTCCTGCAATTACTTGGGATAAAAAGAAAAAGATAGCTATGATTGATGAATCTCTCTGTACGGGATGTGGGCTTTGCCCAAAAGTCTGTAGATTTAATGCAATTTTTCAAAGGGGTGTTAAATGAGTTTTAATATACTAATGTTTGGTGTAGGAGGCCAAGGGACTGTGTTGTCCAGTGATATTGTTTGTGAGGTTGCGATTGAGAGTGGTTATGATGCCAAGAAAAGTGAAATTCACGGTATGGCTCAACGTGGCGGGAGTGTAGTCAGTCATGTGAGGATAGCTAAGAAAGTTTATTCTCCCGTTATTTCATTTGGCGAAGCAGATATTATGGTATCTTTTGAGTATATGGAGTTTTTGAGGTATATGGAGTATGTTAACAGCGAAACACTTCTTATTTTGAATACAAACAAGATTTTTCCTCCTGGTGTTTTATCAGGTAAGGAAGAATACCCTGAAAAGGTTATCAAACAGAAATTAAAGTTATTTAAAGGTGTAAGCCAGATTGACGCTTTGAAGATAGCTCAAGAGTCTGGAAATGTAAAAGTTGCCGGTATGGCTGTAGTAGGTGCTTTGGCAAAAACGCTCCCTTTTGAAAAAAAGGTCTGGAAAAATATTATTGAGAGTAAAGTACCTCCGAAAACAGTTGAAAGTAATATTAAAGCTTTTGAGTTAGGTTTTACATTATAAGGCTGAATAAATAACTTGAAATAAAAAGTTCTTGAATTATAATTTTATGTATGATAAAAGAAAAATAAGTGGGTATTTTCCCACTTATTTTTTTGTATAGGGTTTGTCAAACAATCATGAGCATAGTCCACAAAAAAATTGAACACACAGTTAGGGATTATTTAAAGAATAATTTACCTTTCGATGGTGTTGAAATATTTGATGTTACTTATAGAAGGGAAAGAGCCGGTAATGTCTTAAGGGTCATTATTGATGGTGAAAATGTAGGGCTTGAAGAGTGCGCTAAAGTGAGTAATTTTGTGTACGAATGGCTGGATAACGAGGATTTGATAGAGGGTAAATACTCTCTTGAGGTTTCTACACCGGGCATTGACAGGCCCCTTAGAAATCAAAAAGATTTTTTAAGGTATAAAGGGAAGGTTTGCAAAATTACCTTAATTAACCCTGTGGGAGAGAATAGAAAGAATTTTAAGGGTAAAATTATGGAAGTGAATGAGGACAAGATTATTATATATGTTGAACATGAAAGTAAACATTTTGACATAGATATAAAAAATATAAAAAAAGCTAAATTAGAAATAGATTTTTAGGAGGCAAGATGATCAGAGAATTTGCTAAAGTGGCTGATGAGCTTGGAAGAGAAAAGGGGCTAAGCCGCAGTATGTTAAGTGAAGTATTAAGAGAAGCGATTGTTACTGCTGTACATAAAAAAATTGGAAAATATGGTGAACCTGAGGTGACTGTTGACATAGAAAAAGGGACTATAAAAATTTTAATTCCGAAAGAGGTTTCCGAAGAGATAGACAGTAAGTGGCATGAGATAAGTATAGAAGAAGCTAAAAAATATAAAGAAAATCCTCAGCTTGGGGATATTGTAATGGTTCCTACTACACTTGAAGCTCTTGGCAGGCAGGCAGCAATTGCAGCTAAAAATAAACTATTAGAAAAGATAAGAGATGCCGAAAGACAGGTAATTTATGAGCAGTTTCAAAATAAAGTTGGTGAAATATTAAATGGTACAGTACTGAAGACTGAGCGCGATAATTTAGTTGTCAATATTGGTAAAGCTGAAGCTATCTTACCTAAAAGGGAAAGTATCCCTGCCGATTTCTTTGGGAGAGGCGATTATGTAAGAGCTTTATTACTTGAAATCAGAGTCGTTAAAGGTTGGCCTCAGTTGATATTGTCCAGGACTCACCCTGAATTTCTTAAAAAACTTTTTGAAATGGAAATCCCTGAAGTTTATGAAGGTATTATAGATGTAAAAGGTGTTGCTCGCGAACCGGGTGACAGGGCGAAAGTTGCTGTTTATTCAACCAATTCAAACATTGATCCCGTAGGGGCATGTATTGGGCTTAAGGGGGTCAGGATTAATTCAATAAGCCAGGAGTTGAGAGGGGAAAAGATAGATGTGATAGAGTGGTCACCAGACCCGGTAAAATATGTATGTAACGCCATTTCACCTGCTCAGGTATTATTGACAAATATTTTTGAAGATGAAGAGACTATTGAGGTTGTAGTACCGGATGACGAACTTTCACTTGCTATCGGTAAGAAAGGGCAAAATGTTAAGTTAGCTGCCATGCTTACCGGTTGGAGATTAGATGTACTGAAAGAAAGTGAATACAACGAAATAAGAAAAGTAAGACTTATAGAGCAGGAGCAAGAGTTTAAGGAATTTGATGAACTTTATAATCTGGAGCATATTGACGTTTTGACTGACGAAATGGTGAGAAGACTTGTCGATGCCGGTATTGATGATGTTGAAAAGCTTTCTACATCCAACTTGGAAGAAGTGGCTGCCGCTCTTGAAATAAGTGACGAGGAAGCAATAAATATAATAAACAGTGCCATCGATTATTTAACTTCAAAACTTGCAGAGCTTCAAGATGATGACTTCACAGAAGAGTCAGAAGAAGAAGAGTAAAAATATCAGAACGTGTATTGTTTGTAAGTGTAAATTTGAAAAAAAAGAATTGTTAAGATTTGTAAGAGAGAATAAAATAGCAAAGGTAGATTTAGAGCATAATATGCCAGGGAGAGGATTTTACATCTGTTATGAGGATTTATTGAGAGTTAAAGGTTCCGCACTCAAAAAAATAACAGGTGTTGAAAAAGATATTCTTTTAAGTTACCTTTATGAAGAGATAGAAAATGTTATTTTTAATCATTTGAGTAGTTTGAACAAGAAATTAAAGGATAAATGTGTTGAGTTATTTTTAAAGGACAGAGATGGTTTTTTGACTTACTTGAGAGATATGGAAAATAAAAATATAAATGTTAAAAATATTGACATAATGCTTAGTAGATTGAATAAGATTAAGCAGTTAAACTTTTAAGGAGTGCTTTTGGTATGAGTAAATTTAAGTTACAGGAAGTTATCGAAAAGGCAGGATTAAGTTTTGAAGATGCGTTGGAAAAATTAAAAGAGATAAATATAGATGTTTCATCCCCTGATGATATGGTGAATGAAAAAGCTGTAAGTCACCTAGGGGTTGACCCTAAGATTCTTAGTGTAGACAAAAGACAGGAGCTTTTGAAAAAAGCTCTTGAGAGGCATAAAAGACACTCAAGGCCAAAAGAAGTAGTAATTAAAAAGAGTGATGATGACAGTTCGAAAAGAATTTCCAAGGAAGAGCTTTTGCGAAAGAAGAGAGAGCTTGAAAAATCTTTGAAAAAAGTGGATGAGGAAAGAGAAAAAATTGCCAAGGTAAAGCAGGAAGAGTTAAACAAAGAGAAAGAGGCAGAAGAAACAAAAGTGGAGCAAGAAAAAGTACAGACTGTCGAAGTATCAAAAGCTGCTCCCGAATCTGCTACTTTAGCTACTGAAGTTGCTGCACCTGTGAAGGATGAAGATAAAAAAGAAACTCAAAAACCATCTCAGAGTGAAAAAACTGAAGATAAACCAAAGCCTGTTCATAGAGAGAAAAAAGATGGTAGGGATTTTAATAGAAGACCAAGAGAACATTCTGACTCAAGAAGGGATACAAGAACCCCTGAAACAAAGCAGTTTAAAGATAAAAAAGTAGAGCAAAAGCCAAGAAGAGAGGATGATTCGAGGGGTAAAGCCGCATTTAAAAAGCAAGATGATATTGATAAACCGTCTGAGACTTTTGAAAAACTAAAAAGAGTCGATATAGACAAGAAAAAAGAAACTCCTAAAGAGGATATTGAGCCCAAAAAGGTTAAGGCTAAGAAAGGTGTTAAAAAAGAGAAAAATTTGGTTAAAGACATTTTAGAGGGGTTTGATGAGCTTGAGCTTGAGGAAGCAATAGTTAAAGGTGAAATAAAAGATGAGATTATTATAGATGAAGAGGTAATTGTAGAAAAAACTGAAGATATTGCTCAGAAAAATAAAGGTAAAAGACAACAGAAACCTAAGAAAAAAGATAGAGCAAAAGAGAGTAAAAAGCAGGAACCTGTAAAGATTACAAAAGTTGAAATAGGTGAAACTATCACTGTAAATGAGTTAGCAGGCTTGCTAGGGATAAAGGCCGTTGAGCTTGTTAAAAAACTTTTTGCTATGGGTGTAATGGCTTCGGTAAATCAGGCAATTGATGCGGAAACTGCTCAGCTATTAGGTGCAGAATATGATATAGAAGTGGTGGTTAAAACAATTACAGAAGATGATTTGTTGCCGAAGTATGAAGATAATCCAGAGAAGATGAAGCCAAGACCTCCTATTGTTACAGTTATGGGGCACGTTGACCACGGTAAGACATCTTTACTTGATGCAATCAGAAAGACAAGGGTTGCAGAGGGTGAAGCCGGAGGTATTACCCAGCATATAGGTGCTTATGAAGTTGATTTAAATGGCAGAAGCATAACGTTTCTTGATACTCCCGGTCATGAGGCTTTTACTACATTAAGGGCAAGGGGTGCAAATGTTACAGATATTGTAATTCTTGTTGTTGCGGCTGATGACGGGGTTATGCCTCAAACAAAAGAGGCAATAGACCATTCTAAGGCTGCAGGGGTAAGATTGGTTGTAGCAGTTAATAAAATTGACAAACCTAATGCAAATCCCGAGAAGGTTAAAACTCAGCTTGCAGAATATGGAATAATTCCTGAAGAATGGGGCGGTGAAAACCAGTTTCAGGAAATTTCAGCTAAAAATAGAATTGGAATTGAAGATTTGCTTGAAAGAGTCCTCCTTGAGGCAGATATGTTGGAGCTTAAGGCTGATTATGACAGGTTAGCTGAAGGTATAATTATTGAATCCAAGCTTGATAAACAGCGAGGCCCGGTGGGTACTGTCTTGGTTAGAAAAGGCACTTTGAAAAATGGAGATTTTTTTGTAGTAGGCCCAACATTTGGTAAGGTTAGAGCTATGTTTAACTCAGTTGGAAGGAGTGTGAAGACTGCCGGCCCATCTGTACCTGTAGAAGTAATGGGATTTTCTTCTGTTCCTGAATCAGGCCAAACCTTTATTGTTGTGCCAAATGAAAAGGTAGCAAGACAGGTTGCAGAGATTAGAATGGCAAAAATGAAAGAGGCTGAGCTGAGGGAGAAGAGCAAGGTAAGTCTTAACGATCTGTTTGATAGAATCAAAGAAGGTGAAATTCAGGAGCTTAACATTGTCATAAAGGCTGATGTACAAGGGTCTGTGGAAGCTCTAAAGACAAGTTTAATTAAGTTATCAAACCAGGAAGTTAAGGTAAATATTATTCATGATGGTGTTGGCGGTATAAATGAATCGGATGTCCTTTTGGCTGCTGCTTCAAATGCAGTTATTATTGGATTTAACGTAAGGCCTGACAATAATGCAAGAGCAGTTGCCGAGCGTGAAAATGTGGAAATTAACCTATATTCGGTTATTTATGAAGCGATAGATAACATTAAAAGTGCTATTGAAGGTATGCTCTCCCCAGAGGTTAATGAAAGTGTAATAGGTAGAGTTGAGGTAAGACAAGTATTTTCAGTGCCTAAAATAGGAAAAATCGCCGGTGCATATGTATTGGAAGGTAAAATTACAAGAAACGCGAAAGTTAGGGTTATTCGTGACAATATAGTTGTTTATGATGGTACAGTTGGTTCTTTGAAACGTTTTCAGGATGATGCAAAGGAAGTTGTTGCCGGTTATGAGTGTGGTGTGGGTATTGACAGGTTTAATGACATCAAAGAGGGCGACATATTCGAAGTTTATGAAATGGTAGAAAGAAAGAGGGAGCTTAAAGAGCTTAAATGATATAAATGATTATAGGTGTATTGAATATTTTGCTCGAAATCCCTTCTGCATTTTCTTTAAAGGAGAAAAGGAGGGTTTTAAATAGTCTCAAGACAAAGCTAAAGAGCAAATTCAATATTTCTGTTGCTGAAATTGGAGAGAAGGATATTTGGAATAGGGCAGAAATAGGTGTTGCTTTGATAAGTGATGACACCTCTTTTTGCAATGAGCAGTTAGGCAAGGTTGTAGATTTTGTGGACAATCAACATGACGTGGTTGTGTTGGAGATAAATCAGGAGATTTTATAAATGCAAAATAGTGGCAGTTTTAGAGATAAAAGAGTTGGTGAGCTTCTTAAACATGAAATCATGAATATAATATTCAAGGAGCTTAAAGATCCGAGAGTGGTTAATGTTTCGATTACAGATATTGTTGTGGCGAAAGATTTTAGTGTTGCTAAGGTGTATGTGAGGACGCTTCTTGATGGTGATAAGGATGGTTGTGTTATTGGTCTTAACAATAGTGCCAATTTTATCAGAGGGAAGTTAATGAAAGTTTTAAGGCTTAAAAAGGTACCTCATCTTGAGTTTTTTTATGATGACACCCTTGATAATGCACTGAAGATTGAGTCCCTCATTAGGGAAGTATCCAAAGATAAATGAATGGAATTGTAAACGTCAACAAAGAGAGTGGTTGCTCATCCTTTAGCGTAGTTGAATCTTTGAAAAAAATACTTAAAACAAAGAAATGCGGTCATATCGGGACGCTGGATCCGATTGCTGAAGGTGTGCTACCTGTATGTGTTAATCAGGCAACTAAACTGTCAGATTATCTGATGGCAAAGGATAAAGAGTATATTGCATCAGTCAGGTTAGGGATCAAAACGGATACAATGGATATTACGGGTAAGATTTTGCATGAGTCAAATGAAGTCCCTGACTTGCAAGCCATCAAAGAAGTCCTGGAACTGATTATAGGTGAGAGGGAATATAAGATTCCTGCTTTTTCTGCTGTTAAAATTTCAGGTCAAAGAGCATACAAATTAGCAAGGAAAGGGCTTATTGATGATGCAGGTACGAGGATAATGACAGTGTACGAAGCAGAAATTTTAAATTATAGTTATCCTGAAATTATAATAAGGTTTTTTTGTGAAAAAGGTACGTATATCAGGAGCCTTATAGATTTTTTAGGTGATAGTCTTGGTTCTTACGGGACAATGCAGAATCTCATAAGGACAAGAAACGGTGTCTTTGATATTAAAAGCTCTTTTAAATTATACGAGATAGTTGAAATGGTTAAGAAAGATGATTTTAGTTTTGTTATCCCTATGGAAAAAGTTATAGACTGGCCAAATTGTGTGCTTAAAGATGAGTATGTGGAAAGATTTTTAAATGGAGTTCAGATACAGAAAAATGGTTACATTAAATTGCCTATTGAAGAGGAATCCGATTTCTTTTGGATAACAGATAGACTTAAAAATGTATTAGGCTTTGCAAAAAAAAATGAAGGGAAAGATATACCGCTTAAAGTTGTAAAAATATTCAAAGATTAAAAGTTAAATAAAGTTAAAAAAAACTTGTAAAGTAATAAAAATGATAATATAGTATACGTTTGAAATTGGAGGTGTTTAATGGCATTAGAAAAAGCGTTGAAAAACGAAATTATTGAGAAGTTTAAGACATGTGAAGGGGATACTGGTTCTCCTGAAGTTCAGGTAGCGCTATTAACCGAAAGGATAAAGCAACTTACTGAACATTTTGCAACACACAAAAAGGACTTTCACTCAAGAAAAGGTCTTCTTATGTTGGTAGGTAAAAGAAGGAAGCTTCTTGATTACCTCAAAAAGAAGGACTACAACAGGTACAAAACTCTTATCGATACTTTAGGGTTAAGGAAATAGGGTAAGTAATGAAAAAAGACGTGAAAGAATTTGAAGTAAGGCTCGATGATAGTATCGAGCCTATTATTTTCGAGACAGGGTTCAAAGCAAAGCAGACCAATGCCAGTATTTGGGCTAGACAAGGTGATACTATTGTCTTGGTTACTGCTGTTGCAAGCAAAAAATCTCCCGAAAAAATAGACTTTTTCCCGCTAACTGTGAATTATGTTGAAAAGTTTTATGCTGTGGGTAAGATTCCTGGCGGATTTATCAAAAGGGAAAGTCGACCTTCGGATAGAGAAACATTGGTATCAAGGCTTATAGACAGGCCTTTGAGACCTTTATTCCCTGAAGGTTTTAGAAATGAAACACAGGTTATAGCAACTGTAGTTTCAAGTGACTCAAAACATTCTCCTGATATCCTTGCACTTAATGCTGCAAGTGCCGCACTTATGATATCTGATATACCTTTTAATGGACCGGTGTGTGGAGTTAGGGTAGGCAAAAAGGATGGGAATTTAATTATAAATCCTTCTGCTGACACTTACGACAATCTTGATATGAATATTGTTCTTGCAGGGACTAAAGATGCCATTGTTATGGTTGAAGCCGGAATGAACAATGTTAGTGAGGAAGAAGTTGTTGAGGCTTTAGAGTTTGGGCATGAGTATATAAAGAAAATTGTTGCTGTTCAGGAGAAAATGGCTGCTGAGATTGGCAAACCAAAAATGGAATATAAAGACTTTACGGTTCCTGATAATATATATCAAAAAGTCCATAGTGAGCTTGCTGAAAAGTTAAAAGAAGCGGTTCTGATTCCGGGAAAGCAGGAAAAGTATGCTGCTATTGATAACGTTAAAGAGGAATACTTCACCAAGCTTAAGGAAGATTTGGGCGATGAATTTGCTGAACTTGAAAGTGCATATAAGGAAGCTTATGGTCTTGTAGAGAAAGATGTTTTTAGAGATATTACGTTAAATTCTGGACACAGAGTTGATGGTAGAGGATATACTGAAGTAAGACCTATAGATATAGAAATTAACCTTCTTCCAAAGGCTCATGGCTCAGCCCTTTTTACAAGGGGTGAGACTCAGGCTCTTGTTACTACTACACTTGGCACAAAAATGGACAGTCAGATGCTTGATGATATAGAAGGTGAAGGGAGCAAGAGATTTATGCTCCATTATAATTTCCCACCTTTTTGTGTCGGCGAGGTTGGATTTTTGAGAGCTCCGGGTAGAAGAGAGATTGGGCACGGTGCCTTGGCTGAAAGGGCACTTTCATTTATGATTCCCGATGAAAAGGATTTCCCGTACACTATAAGGGTAGTGTCAGAAATATTAGAGTCTAACGGTTCATCCTCAATGGCGACTGTATGTGGTGGTTCACTTTCTCTTATGGATGCCGGTGTTCCTGTCAAGGATGCTGTTGCTGGAATCGCAATGGGCTTGATTTATGAAAAAGATAAGTATGTTGTATTGAGTGATATAATGGGGATAGAAGACCATCTTGGCGATATGGATTTTAAAGTCGCAGGTACTAAAGACGGTATTACTGCTTTGCAGATGGATATCAAGATAGAAGGTCTATCGAGAGATATCCTTGAAAAAGCTTTGGCACAGGCAAAAGAGGGCAGACTTCATATCCTTTCTAAAATGAATGAAATTATCGATGCTCCGAGGGGTGATTTATCTCCTAACGCTCCGCGTTTTGAAGTTATGAGTATCAAACCTGATAAGGTTGGTCTCGTAATCGGGCCTGGAGGAAAAACAATAAAGGCTATTATTGAAGAAACGGGTGTTTCTATAGATATAATGGATGACGGTATCCTTAATATTTTTGGAAGCAACAAAGAGGCTATTGAAAAGGCCAAAGACAAGATAGCTGCTCTTGTTCAGGAATTGGAAGCAGGGAAGACATACAAGGCAAAGGTTAAAAAAATAGCCGATTTTGGCGCTTTTGTTGAGTTGATTCCAGGCGTTGAAGCACTTCTTCATGTTTCAGAATATGCTCTTGAAAGGACTAAAAACATTGGTGACCATTTAAAAGTAGGTGACTTGGTTGAAGTTAAGTACCTTGGAAAAGATGAAAAAGGGCGATTGAAAATTTCTAGAAAAGAATTGTTAAAAGGTGTCTGAAAAGGCACCTTTTCTTTTTTATGGATAGATTTGTATATAACGAATATCCCATACCTGTTATTTGCGACAGAGATAAAAATTCCGAATTAATTATCCTTGGTGTTGTATTTTTAAACGGAAGTTCAGATGAAAATCCTTTTAACAATGGTATTACTCATTTAATTGAACATATGGTTTTTAAAGGGACAAAAAAATATTCTGCAAAGGATATCTCATTTAAAGTTGAATCATTGGGTGGTTATATTAATGCTTTTACCACTAAAGAGTATACTTGTTTTTATGTTAAAATGATTAATAATAACTTTAATAAACTTGTTGATATTTTTCTTGATGTTTGTTTCAATGCGGATTTTAGTGAAGATGAGTTTTACAAGGAAAAAGATGTAATTTACTCTGAAATAGTTTCAATTAAAGATAACCCGCAAGAATATTTTTCCGAAATATCAGAAAGCTATCTATTTTCAAATGCAGGATATTGTCTGCCTATAGCTGGAAGCCTTGAAACCCTTGAAAATATAAAATTTGAGACATTGACGGGCTACTGGAATGAATATTTTGGCAAATATGGTTACTTTGGTGTGATTTCGGGTAACTTTGATGATAAAAAACTAAATTTTTTGGCATCAAAGATTCCTGAAAAGCAGTTTGTAACTAAAAAGTACGAAAAAGAAAGTATTAAAATTTTTGAAAAAGAATTTGATTTACGGTATGAACAAACCTACTTGTCATATTTCTTGAACCTTGAGGATATTTACTCGAAAGATAAATATGCGTATCATCTTATCAGTCATATGCTATGCGAATCTATGTCATCAAGATTATTTCAGAAATTGCGAGAAGATTTAGGTTTGTGTTATAATATAAATAGCGATGTGACTTTATATAAAATTGGGGGCTATTTGAGTATTGATGCCGAAATTGACGGTAGAAAATATGAAAAATTTAATAAAAATCTTGTTAAAGAGCTAGAGCTGATTTATAAAAAAGGTTTTAAAGAGAAAGAACTAAGGGCTGCAAAAAATCAGATTCTTCTAAGTTTAAGATCTGGTTATGAAAGTCTTTCAAACAGGTTTGAGATAAACACAAAGCAGTTTATTAACGAGAGCAGGCTTATTGCACCAAGAGAAATTGAAGGGAAGATACAAGGTTACAGTTTGCAAGATTTAAATTTTATATACAAAAAAATATATGATTACGGGATAACTAAATGCAGGACATTGTAGTTAAGGTAAAAAGCTTAGATAGTTTGTTTATACCGGAATATGCAACAGATGGCGCTGCCGGTGCTGATTTAAAGTCGGCTGAGGATGGTGTGATTAAGCCGGGTGAAGTAAAATTAGTCAAAACAGGATTATTTTTAGAGATCCCAGAGGGGTATGAAGGTCAGGTAAGGCCCAGGAGCGGATTGGCTCTAAAGTTTGGCGTAACAGTTTTAAATTCACCCGGAACAATCGATAGTGATTACAGAGGTGAAGTTGGTGTAATATTGGTTAACCACAGCAATAAAGATTTTAGCTATAAAAAAGGGGATAGAATAGCACAGTTGGTATTTTCAAAAGTGACAAAAGCTAAATTTGAGAGTGTAGAGCAAGTAAATTCCACATCAAGAGGTGCTGGTGGATTTGGGCACACCGGGGTATAGATTGTGAATTATATTTATATTGATACATCTGGGAAACGCTTAGTACTTGGTTATTATGAAAATTTTACCTTAAGAGGTAGTGTTATCATCCCATCTTTTAAGGATATTAACGAAAAATTAGTTGAAAACTTCGACTTTATGCTGAATAATATTAATATAGATTTGCACAAAGTGGATAGTTTTTTAGTAAATATCGGTCCGGGCTCTTTTACAGGGGTGAGGATAGGTGTCTCTTTTTTACAGGGTGTTTGCATGGGGCTTGGTAAGCCCTGTTTTGGGATAACTGCTTTTGATGTGGCGGCTTTGAGCCTTGACAGACAACATGTAACTATTGCGATAAAGCTTATTGGTAAGCATTATGGCGTTAAAGAGTTTGACTTTATAAATGGGAAATATAGTGAATGTATGAATGTAACAAAAGATGAACTGAAAAGCTTTAGTGAACTTCATATTATTGATGAAGGTTTAAACCCTTTGGAAGGGATGAGTTCATCTAAGTTTACTGAGTTTATTACAGAAGCTATCCCATTTTATATGAGAAAATCTGAAGCGGAGATAAATTTTGATAAGGGTTGCAACCTTAACTGATTTAGAAGAGATAGTAAAAATCGAGAATGAAAATTATGACACCCCTTGGAGTTATGAATCTTTTTTAAATGAACTATATTCAGATAAGAGCACCATATATGTATATGAATTAGAAGGTGAAATAGCGGGATATGTGGTGTTGTATATATTAATTGATGAAATAGATATTGCAAATATTTCTGTTAAAAAAGAGTATCAGGGTTGTAAGATTGGCAGTAGGCTTATGGAATTTGTTTTAAATAAATATATAGGATATATGTTTTATCTGGAAGTCAGAGAAGATAATATGAAAGCTATTTCTCTTTATGAAAAGTTTGGATTTAAAAGTTACTCCATGAGAAAAGATTATTATGGACGAGGAATAAATGCAATTTTAATGAAATTAAATAACTTAGGGGTGAATTATGCTTAAAGTTAACGAGGAATTAGTTCAGAAGCTCTTGAAAGAGAATGAAGAATTTAAAGAATTGTATCACGAACACATATCTTTGGAACAGGACTTGGAAGCATTGTACAGCCTGAAATATTTTCCCCCCGAAGTTGAGGTAAGAATTAAAGAGATAAAAAAGAGAAAATTAAAATGTAAAGATAGAATGGAGCAGATTGCTGCTGAGTTAGATTAAAAAATAAATTTTAAATACAAGGAGTGAAAAGTGAGTGAAAGAAAATTTGTATTTACTTCTGAATCGGTTACCGAAGGTCATCCGGATAAAGTTGCCGATCAGATTAGTGATGCTATTTTAGATGCAATGTTAAAAGATGACCCTTATTCAAGGGTTGCTTGTGAAACAATGGTCACAACGGGGTTAGCCATAGTCGCAGGGGAAGTTACTACAAGGACTTATGTAGATATTCCGGAGTTAGTGAGAGAGACGGTAAAAGAGATTGGTTACACGAGAGCTAAGTATGGTTTTGATTACGAGACTTGCGGTGTAATTACAACCATTGACAAGCAGTCCCCTGATATCGCTATGGGTGTTGATACCGGTGGAGCCGGAGATCAGGGTTTAATGTTTGGTTTTGCGTGTGATGAAACAGAAGAGCTAATGCCTTTGCCTATAATGCTTGCCCATAAAATATGTATGAAACTTGCCGAAGTAAGAAAAAAAGATATATTGCCTTATCTAAGGCCTGACGGAAAATCTCAGGTAACAATTGAGTATGAAGGGAACAAACCTTTGAGAGTAGACACAGTGGTTGTTTCAACTCAACATTCTCCTGACGTTAAGTTGAAAGACCTTAAGGAAGATGTGATTGAAAAGGTTATAAAAGAGGTGATTCCTTCACATTTGTTAGATGCAGAAAATATAACATACCATATAAATCCTACAGGACGTTTTGTAATAGGCGGCCCTATGGGGGATTGCGGTCTTACCGGAAGAAAAATAATTGTTGATACCTACGGTGGAAGTGGAAGGCATGGAGGTGGATGTTTCAGCGGAAAAGACCCTTCGAAGGTTGATAGAAGTGCAGCCTATGCTGCAAGATGGGTGGCAAAAAATATTGTAGCTTCTGGTGTAGCTAAAAGGTGTGAGATTCAGCTTGCATACGCTATAGGTGTTGCTCGTCCGGTATCTATCTTAGTAAATACCTTTGATACTGGTATAATCCCTGAGGCTGAAATTGAGAAAATTGTAAAGCAACTGTTTGACCTTACACCAAAAGGTATTATGGAAGCACTTGACTTAAGAAGGCCTATTTACAAACAAACTGCTGCATATGGACATTTCGGTAGAGAAATTTTCCCTTGGGAAAAGACCAATAAAGCTGACGAGATAAAGAGTTTAGCCGGGAAATTGGGTGCATAATATAAAATGGCTCAGAAAAATATTGTAATTATAGGTGCTGGCCCTGCGGGGGTCAGCACTGCTCTTTCGTTGTCAGGGAAAGGTTATGATGTTTACCTTGTTGATGAAAAGCCGGGTGGCAATTATTCATATTCAGGCAGCGTTGTTTCAAATGCCTTCCTTTACCAAAGCTATCTTTTTCATAGTTTTAAAGAAAGGGTATTGCCTATTTTGAACATAAAAAATGAGAAAGATTATGACATAGACTTTAAGAAGGTTAAAAAGAATATAGATACAATCAGAAATAAGCTCATAAAGTCCTATAAAGAAGATTTGGAAGAAGCTAATGTTAACTTAATTGAAGGGAAAGCACTTTTTACTGGAGAAAATAAGGTAGAGCTTGACTTTAATGGGGCGAAAAAAGAGTTAAAATTTCACAAAGCAGTAATAGCTACAGGGTCTATTGAAAAAACGTTAAAGAATATTAATTGCAGTAAGATGTATTATGCCTCAAACATATTTAATCTTGAAGAGATACCGAAATCTATTGCAATTTTAGGTGGTGGATTCATTGGTTGTGAATATGCCACATTTTTCAAACGGCTTGGTTGTGAAGTGAAAATTATAGAAAAGGATAACCGACTTTTGAAAAGCTTTGATGAGCAAATTGTAAAACGTCTGGAAGACTCTTTCAAAAAAGATGGTATAAAGATTTTTTATAATAAAAATGTACAGAATATTGAGAAGATTGGGAATAAAACGATTTTATTTACAGAAGGGGATGAAAAGATTGAGTCTGAGGCAGTTTTTGTGGCTATTGGACGAAAACCTAATCTTGATAAACTAAACCTTGAAACTACAGGGGTAAAATGTGAAGATGGCAGGCCTGTTTTGGACTCAGAACTTAGGACAACCAATAGAGATATTTACATTGTAGGGGATGCTACAGGTGGCGATATGCTTGTTAATTGGGCACACCTTTCATCAGAAATTGTATCTTCAAGTATTTTAAACCGACCTATATATAAAAAAACAAATATTTTACCTAAAGTTGCCTATTTAGATCCTGAGATTGCCTCAGTAGGTTATACGGATGAGGAAGCAACTAAAGTAGGATTTGACCCTGCATCTCTAAAGTACTCATACAGCAATCTTGAGAAATCATTAATTATGGGGTATAGCAAAGGTTTTGCAAAGATTATATATGATAAGAATCTCAAACGTGTCCTTGGAGCACACATTATCGGTAAAGGTGCAGCGGAGCTAATTTCCATGTTTACTATGATAATACAGGCTGAGATAAAGATAGATCAAATTTCTGAATTTATTTTCAATCATCCTACTTTTGCGGAAGTTTTAGCGGAAATAGGCAGTAAGGCAAAGTCAAAAAACTAATAATGAATCAGAAAAGGGTTATATTAAATTTAGGGTCAAATTTAGGTAATAAGGCTTCAAATTTATCAATAGCCTTAAAATATATATCAAAAATTTCCATAATCGAGAATGTTTCAAGAGTTTATGCATCAAAATCTATGTTGTTGGATAATCAGGATAGGTATTTTAATGTTTCTGCTACTGTATCTACCACACTTTCACCTTTAGATATGTTAAAAGCCCTGCAATCTATTGAAAAGAAGATGGGGAAAGAGAAATTAGGATTTTGGAGAGAAAGGTTAATTGATATAGATATAGTAGATTTCAATAATGAAATATTAAAGGGGGAAAATCTTGAAATTCCCCATTATGACCTTGAAAATAGAAGCTTTTTTCTTATTCCACTAAAGGAAATATTTCCGGGTTATATTCACCCGGTTACTAAAAGTAAAATTGTTGATATAATTAAAAATATTAAATGTGATTATGATATTACAGCTGTCGGAGAGTTAAAATGGCGATAATTACAATTTCAAAAGAGTTTGGGTGTGCAGGAGACTATGTTGCTGAAAGGGTTGCTGAAAAGCTAAATTATAAGATTATTAATAAAGAGATTATTGAGTATGTTTCGATTCTTACCGATACTGATAGGGAAATCGTTAAAAGTTATGATGAGGAGCGGCATTCCAACTTTAAGGCAACATTGTCTAAGTATGTAGATTTTTCGATATTTAAGGATGTTTTCAGTTTGAAAGATGAAGAATTAAAGTATTGCAGATTAAAACTTGACGATGATGAAGGGCTTTTTCAAGAAAATATAAAGCAGGATTTATCTTTTGACAGCGAAAAATATCAAAACACGGTTGAAAAAATAATTCATAAGTTGGCTCAGAAGGATAATGTGGTAATTGTAGGCAGGGGGGGACAGTTTATTTTAAAAGGTTACGCTAATGCAATTCATATAAGACTTTATGCGGATAAAAAATCAAAAATCAAATGGGTCTCCCATAGGGAAAAGATTGATGAAAAGACTGCGGAGCAGAAAATTCAAGAGATTGAGAAAAAACGATATAATTACATTATGCATTATTACAATGAAGATGTAACAGATTTAAATCATTATCATTTGGCAATAAATCTAAGCAAATCAGATATAGATGAGGTGAGCAGAATGATAGTCGCAATTGTAAAGGACAGATTTGCTGTATAGTATTTTAAATGTTTCAATTGACAGTTATTTTAAAGTGTATTAATTGGTAAGCTGTTGTGATTTTGAAAATGTTAACTTGGAGGAATTTTGTTTAGAAAAGTTAAGGGTTTTAGGGATATTTTTGGAGTTGAAGTTAAATATTGGGAGTTGGTTGAGAGTATCGCTAAAGATACTTTTAGAAGTTTTGGTTTCAACGAATTTAAACTGCCGATATTGGAGAAAGTTGAAGTCTTTGACAGGGGTATAGGAGCTTCAACAGATATAGTTGAAAAAGAGATGTTTGTATTTAAAGATAGAAATGACGAGATACTTGCATTAAGACCGGAAGGGACAGCTTCTTTGGTGCGTGCTTTTATAGAGAATAACCTACAAAATCCTCCGGGAGTGAAAAAGTATTACTATTATGGTCCAATGTTTAGGAGGGAAAGACCTCAAAAAGGCAGGTTTAGACAATTTTATCAGCTTGGTGTTGAGGTTTTTGGAAGCTTTTCCCCTTTAACTGATGCTGATGTTATAAATCTCCTTTATACACTTTTTCTTAAGTGTGGGATACAGGATTTTCTTACCCTTGAAATAAACAGTGTAGGCTGCCCGGAATGCAGGCCTTTTTACAGGGACAATCTTATCTCTTTTTTGAAAGATAAAAAGGATGAGCTTTGTGTTGACTGCAAAAGAAGACTTGATACCAATCCGTTAAGGGTATTAGATTGTAAAGTAGATACTTGCAAAAGTATTACAGAAAATGCTCCCTTGATGATAGATTACCTATGCGACTCATGTGACGAACATTTTAGCGAAACAAAAAAGTATTTGGATAACATTGGGATTAAATACGTTGTCAATCCTAAAATAGTCAGAGGGCTTGACTATTATGTGAGGACGGCATTTGAAATGACTACTACTTCACTTGGGGCAAGCAGTGCAGTGGGCGCCGGAGGTAGATATGACGGTCTTATAAAAACTCTTGGCGGGCCGGATATTCCTGGCATTGGGTTTGCGATAGGGGTTGATAGACTTGTAAATATTATGATGCAAAAAGATTTTGACATAAGTGAATCTATTGACGCTTATTGCATCATTTTTGATAGGGAGAGATTAAAGGATATACTCCCTGTAATTAATAATCTTAGGAAAAATAGTATATCGGTTGAGTTTGACTATGAGGTTGCATCTGTCAAATCTCAGGTTAAAAAGGCTGATAAGTTAAATGCATCATATGCTTTATTTTTCGGTGAAGATGAATTAAATAAAGGTGTTGTTACCGTAAAGAATATGAAAACTTCAACTCAGTGTGAAGTTAAAATAGAAAATCTGGCAGAATTCATAAAAGGTGAATTGGCATAAAGGAGGAAGACCGTGCTTACACAAATGGGTGATTGGAGAAGAACGCATAGTTGCGGTGAGTTGTGTGGTAAAGATGTTGGTAAAGAAGTTATTTTGATGGGTTGGGTTCAAAGAAGAAGAGACCACGGTGGTGTAATATTTATTGACCTTAGGGATAAGGAAGGTATTACACAAGTTGTTTTAAATCCTGAAATAAACAGTGAAGTTCATAGTTTAGGGGAGAATATAAGAAGTGAGTATGTTATTGCTGTTAAAGGTGTTGTAGAGCACAGACCTGAAGGAACAGTAAATGAAAAGCTCAAAACTGGGGAGGTAGAAATAATTGTTTCTGAGCTTAAAATATTAAATAAGTCTCTTCCTCTTCCATTTATGATAGAGGACACTGTGAATATCGGTGAGGATATCAGATTAAAATACAGGTATCTTGACCTAAGAAGACCTACTTTAAAAAACAATATCATTACAAGACACAACCTTACAAGAACAATTAGAGAGTATCTGTACAATAAGGGCTTTTTGGATATTGAAACTCCATTTTTGACAAAAAGTACACCTGAGGGTGCGAGAGACTATTTAGTCCCAAGTAGAGTTAATCCAGGTAAATTTTATGCATTACCTCAATCCCCACAGATGTTTAAACAGCTTTTGATGGTTTCCGGTTTTGAAAGGTATTTCCAAATTGTAAGATGTTTTAGGGATGAAGACTTAAGGGCTGACAGGCAACCGGAGTTTACGCAGCTTGATATGGAGATGTCATTTATTGACAAAGAAGACTTGATGAAGCTGATTGAAGGGCTTTTTGTAGAAATTTTTGATAAAGTCGTAGGTATTAAGATTCAAACCCCTTTTCCTGTAATGAGCTATGCTGAGGCAATGGAGAAATACGGTCACGATGCTCCAGATACAAGATTTGAGTTATACTTGAAAACGATTACTGAGCTTTTTGAAAACACTGAGTTTAAAGTATTTAGAGATGTCATAAAATCAGGTGGTGTTGTAAAGGCAATAAATGCAAAAGGTGCCGGTAGTTTTTCAAGAAAAGATATTGATGACCTTACAAGCTTTGTTACTTCACTTGGTGCAAAAGGGCTTGCATATATTAAAATAACCGAAGATGGTATGAGTTCACCTATTTTGAAATTTTTAGGTGAAGAGACTGTGAATAAGATAATTGAAATAATGGACGGTAAGCCAAATGATCTTATCTTCTTTGGTGCAGGTGACAAAAAAACAGTAAACTTGTATATGTCAAAATTAAGATTAGAGCTTGGAAAAAGACTTGGTCTTATAGATAGGGAAAAATATTCTTTTGTGTGGGTTGTTGATTTTCCTCTCCTTGAATGGGATGAAGAAGAGAAAAGATATGCTGCAGTGCACCACCCTTTCACTGCACCACTTGATGAAGATTTAGAGTTGTTTGATACAGACCCGGGTAAAATCAGGGCTAAGGCTTATGACCTTGTGTTAAATGGTTCTGAAATCGGTGGAGGGAGTATAAGGATACATCGTAGTGACATCCAACAAAAAATGTTTGATACATTAGGGCTGACGAAAGAGGAGTGTGAGCAAAAATTTGGATTTTTCATAGATGCTCTGAAATATGGTACGCCTCCTCATGGTGGGATTGCTTTTGGAGTGGATAGGATAGCATCTATTATTTGTAAAGCTGATTCTATTAGGGATGTAATAGCATTTCCAAAGACTCAAAAAGCAACTGACATGATGTCTGATGCACCAAATTATGTTGATGAAAAACAGCTCAAAGAGTTGTATATTAAGCTTGATATTATAGAAAAAGAATAAATATTAACAGTTTGACAAGTATTAATATGTGTGGTATGTTTTAAATAATATTAAGGAGGTTATTATGAAGAGAGTGATAAAATTTACGTTAGCTGTTTCAGTTGCTGCAGTAATGGTTTCATGTGCTAAGCCACCAATGAAGGCTTATGATGATGCACAGGCTGCTTTAAAAGGTGCTCAAGGGTATAATGCTGAGAAGTGTGCACCTGCAGAATATGCTGAGGCTAATAAAGCATTTAAAAATGCTGAAGAAAAAATGGAAGAAGCTAAAAACTATACATTTAAAGGTAAATATTATGATGAAGCTGAAGCAAGCTTAGCTGAAGCTAAGGCTAAGGCGGCTGAAGCTGAGAAAGTTGCAAAAGAAAGAAAGGCTGAAAATGATAAGGTAGCCGTGAAGCTTGAAGAGTATGGTAAAGAGATTGATGCAATTCAAGGGGATGCTGTAAAATATTCTTCAGTTACTTATACTCAGCTTAAAGAAAAGTATGCAAAAGCAAAAGCTTATGTAGATGAGTGTAAGCCTGAGGAAGCAAAAGCTTTGATGGCTGAAATTGAGGCATTGTTAAGGCAAAACAAAGAAGCTATCTCTGCTGCTAAGGCTGAAGAAGTTAAAAAGGCTATGGAAGAGGCTAAAAAGAATGAGCCTACAATGTATACAGTTGCAAAAGGTGACAGCCTGTGGAAGATATCAGATAAAAAATATATGAATCCTTTTATGTGGCCACTTATTTATTGGGCTAACAAAGATACAATAAAAGACCCTGATTTGATATTCCCTGGCCAGATTTTTAAAGTAAGAAATGACTATACTGGGACTGAAAAGGATGATGCTATTAAGTTTTCCAAAAATAGAGGCCCTTGGTCACTCTTTGATGGTAAATAAATAACAGCCGGCTTACGCCGGCTTTTTTTGTATCTATTTTCAGGTTGGAGGGAAAAATGAAAGTTTTTGTTACAGGCAGCACTTCTGGTTTTGGAGAGGCTATAGCATATAAATTTATTAATAATGGCCATGATGTGGTTATTTCCGGGAGAAGAAAAGAGCGGTTGAGTGAGATTTCCAAAAAGAGCG
Source organism: Deferrivibrio essentukiensis (assembly GCF_020480685.1). Taxonomy (NCBI): domain Bacteria; kingdom Pseudomonadati; phylum Deferribacterota; class Deferribacteres; order Deferribacterales; family Deferrivibrionaceae; genus Deferrivibrio; species Deferrivibrio essentukiensis. The sequence goes on along the minus strand of NZ_JAJAFU010000002.1, from coordinate 15,953 downwards.
GTTGTTTGTTTGAGCTGTTGGATGTGACAAAAAAAGAAGATGTCTTTAAAGTGTTTGAAAAGCACAATGACATAGATATTTTGGTTAATAATGCGGGTCTTGCTTTAGGGCTTGAGCCTGCTCATGAAACAAATATTGAAGACTGGGAAAGAATGATAGATACAAATATAAAAGGTGTTGTTTACTGCACAAGGGCAATATTGCCTTTTATGGTAAAAAGGAACAAGGGGCATATTATTAATATCGGCTCAGTAGCAGGTAGCTGGCCATATCCAGGGGGTAATGTTTATGGCAGCACAAAGGCTTTTGTCGCACAATTTTCAAGAAATTTAAGAAATGACTTATTTGGGACAAAGGTCAGATGTACAAACATTGAGCCAGGCATGGCAAATACCGAGTTTTCTACAGTCAGATTTAAAGGGGACAAAAATAGGGCTGATAAAGTTTACGAAAATACAAAGCCTTTGACTTCAGAAGATATCGCTGAAGCGGTGTATTGGTGTGCCACACTTCCGGAGCATGTTAATATCAACTCTATAGAGCTTATGAGTGTTTATCAGACATGGAATGCGTTTAGAATTTACAGGGATGAAAATATAGACTGACTTTAAGTTCACCAACTTTAATAGTTTTCTTTCTTATAGTTTAATCTACTACGAATATTTTTTTGAAATCGCTTATCTGTTTGCTGTTTCCAATTATTGCTATATTGTCACCTGCTGAGAAGATAAAGTCCTTGTCAGGGTTTGAAATTAGTGCCCCTTTTCTCAAAACTCCAATTATTGAAACACCTGTCAGGTTGCGAATATTAAGCTCACTGATTGATTTACCGGAGAGGGAGCTATTGTCAGGGATTTTAAACCATGTTAAATCAAATAATTTTGAAGCAAGCTGAAGGTTTGCCAGCTCATCGTAATTATCTTTATTTTCATAAAGTGAAGAATATAAATCTCTTCTTACCAAGTCAGTAAATTTTTGAATCTCAGACCTTGGAATATCATAGTGTATAAGTGCCTGCCTTGCAATTTCAAGGCTTGCTTCAAATTCAGGCTGGACAGCTTCATAAATTCCAAGCTCATTTAAAAGTTTTAAATGTTCGATACTGCTTGCTCTTGCAACAGTGTGAAGAGATTGATTAAGTTTTTTCACTTGTTCAACAATTGTTTTACTTATGATAATATTTGGGACGGTAATAAGCATCAAGTTTGCACTTTCAACCTTTGCAGCTTTTAATATAACTTCCTGTGAAGCATCACCGTAAATAACAGGATAATTTTTATTTTTGGCGCTTTCATATTTCCGATAATCCATTTCTATAAGGATAAAATCTATTTCAAATTTTGATAAAATTTCTGCAATATAGTTTCCAAGCCTTCCTGCTCCGGCAATAATAATGTGTTCAGAAATTTCATCATTAGGTATACTTATAGTGTGCAGAGGCTCTTTTTTGCTTGATTTTCTTCTCCACGCATATAAAGGAGCGGTAAAGTTAGATATGACAGGTGTTAACACCATGGTAATAATAGCTGTATTTAGAATCAGGTAATATAAATCTTGTGATATTGAGTTTGTACTGATACCTACTCTTGCAAGCACAAATGAAAATTCACCTACCTGAAAAAGACCAAGCCCAAGTGCAAAAGGGACTACATTGTGATATTTAAATATAAGTGCAAGACTTGAGAATATTGTGCCCTTGATTATGGAAATAAGTACAGCTGCTGCTATTACCATTTTCCAATGCTTAATAAGAAAGCTCGGGTCAAAAAGCATACCTACCGACACAAAAAACAACAAAACAAAAAGGTCACGCAAAGGGATAATATCATTTAAGGCCTGATGTCCATAATCGGATTCACTCAAAACCATTCCTGCAACAAATGCTCCAAAGGCATAAGAAAGCCCGAAAATGTATGAAATATAGCCGATACCAAGCCCCATAGCGGTAATAGAAAGCAAAAACAATTCTCTTGAATTCCAGCTTGCAACATATTTAATGATTTTAGGAACAATCTTTGTCCCCAGAAAAAACATAAATACTAAAAACACTGCTGCTTTAATCCCTGCATACCCTAAAATACTTAAAGCATTTTGTGGATTATTGAGCTGAGGAAGTATGATAAGCATCGGCACCACTCCCAAATCTTGCACCAGAAGCATGCCAATCATTACTCTACTTGAGAGTGTCCCAAGCCTTTCCTGTCTCATTAATGTTTTTAACACGACCATTGTACTTGAAACAGAAATTGTCGCTCCAAACCAGATTGAGTTTACTTTATCAAATCCGAAAAACTGTCCCAATAAGTAGCCAAAAAGTGTAGTTAAGCCAACCTGAATAGGTGTACCGATGAGCGCTATCTTTTTTACAGGTTTTAATTCTTTTAAAGAAAATTCTATCCCGAGCGCAAAAAGTAGAAGTGCGACACCGATTTCAGCAAGAAGCTCGATGTTGTGCGTATCGGTTATAGTGAGCCAAGCAGTTGAGGGGCCAATAATAATTCCTGCAAGGATATAACCTAAAATAAGTGGCTGTCTGAGCTGTTGTGCGATTACTCCGCCGATTAACCCTACAATAAGTATTATCGATATGTCGGTTACTATGCCCAATTTGTTATCTCCGATTTATTTATAAATTTTTTTGTCAAACAAAGTTATTGCTACAAACCTTTCTTTTTTTTATTATAGCAAAATAACTTAAAAAACTCTATGAGGAAAAATGAGTATTTTGCAAAATTTACCTGGTAGCCCTTTTACCCAATTTGAAAATTGGTTTTTGGAAGCTGTAGCAAATAATATACTTGAGCCAAACAGCTTTACTCTTGCAACTGTAGGAAAGGATTTAAGACCATCTCAAAGAATCGTCTTACTTAAAAGCTATGATGAGCAAGGTTTTTTATTTTTTACAAATACTGATACTAAGAAAGTCAGACAGATTAATGAAAATAGCTTTGTTGCAGCTCACTTTGCATGGCTTAAGCTTGAGAGGCAGGTCAGAGTTGAGGGAATTGTAAAGAGTATTTCTACGACAGAGCTCATAAAAACCTTTTTTAAAAGAGATTCGGGGTTAAAAAAAGGGGATTGGATTTCGGTCAAAAGCGATATTGTTACTTTCAGAAGGATAGTTGAGTCAAAATTTGATAATCTACGATTTAATTTAAATGGGTTTAAAAACATTTTTATGCAGGACATAAGGTGTTATGTTATTGAGCCTGTATATTTTGAATTTTGGCAAGGGTGTGTTGACAAATTTTATGAAAGTGTCGAGTATGTTTTTGATGGAGAAAATTGGAATTTAAAGATAAATGATTGATGGAGAAAATATATGAATAGCTATGAAGTTATTGAAAAATTAAGAGAGCATGATCTCCTGAAAGTAATAGACAGTGAAGTGGATATTTATCTTGAGGCTGCTCACCTTGCATATATTGAGGTGAAAAAAGAGGATAGCAAGGCTCTTCTTTTTACAAATGTAGTGGATAGGAAAAGTGGTAAAAAATTTATTGAGCCTGTCTTGATGAATGTTTTTTGTAACTATAAGGCAGTTGAGCTTTTTATAGGTGATGTTGATAAAATTGCTGAAAGTATTGAAAAATTAATAAAAATGAAAACGCCTCTAAAGTTTACCGACAAAATATCTATGCTTAACGACCTTTTTGCTCTTAAATCTGTTTTTCCAAAAAGATTAAATAAAAAAGGGGAATGTCAGGAAATAGTAAAGTTGGGAAAAGATGCTAAGTTGAGCGATTTACCTATTTTAACTACTTGGGAAAAAGATGGTGGCCCGTTTATAACGATGGGGCAGGTTTATACAAAAAGTCTTGACGGGAAAATGAACAATCTCGGTATGTATCGCCTACAGGTGTATGATGATTATACCTTGGGGATGCATTGGCAGATTCATAAGGATAGTAATCATTTTTTTCATGAATATAAAAAGGCAGGTAAAAAGATGCCTGTATCAATTGCAATAGGGGGTGACCCTTTGTATATTTGGTGCGGTCAAGCTCCTCTTCCCATTGGTGTATTTGAGCTTATGCTTTATGGTTTTATAAAAAAGAAAAGTGCAAGACTTGTAAAATCAGTCACAAACGATATTTATGTGCCTTATGACGTGGATTATGTAATTGAGGGGTTTGTTGATCCATCTAAATTGAGAGTAGAAGGCCCTTTTGGTGATCATACCGGATACTATACTCTTGAAGAGGAGTATCCATTTTTGGAGGTGTCTGCGATTACTCAAAGGAAAAATCCCGTATTTGCTGCTACAGTGGTAGGAAAGCCCCCTTTGGAAGATAAATATATGGGCTATGCTACTGAAAGAATCTTTTTGCCCCTATTAAAGACGACTACGCCGGATTTAATAGACTATTATATGCCTGAAAATGGAGTTTTTCATAATTTAATCATTGCAAAGATAAAGACACTTTATCCAGGTCATGCTCAGCAGGTGATGCATGCTTTTTGGGGGGTAGGGCAGATGAGCTTTGTAAAGCATGCAATTTTTGTGGGTGAAAATGCTCCGGATTTACGAAGCAAGGAGATTATTCCTTATATCTTAAATAGGTTTAAAATTAAAAATATGCTTATTTCAAAAGGTGTTGTTGATGCTCTTGACCACAGCTCAGATGAGTTTGCTGTTGGCGGAAAATTAGGTGTTGATTGTACGGGAGAAGAAATCAGTGATGATAAGATTGAAATAATAAACGATGAGATTTTATTGAACAAGATTAAAGGGATTGTAAAAGATGTGGTTGATTTGCGGCAATATTATACTGATACAAAAAATCCTCTGTGTATCATTGCAGTTAAAAAAGCACGAAAGATGCAGCACCTTTTTGAAGATTTAAAAGGAGTGTTTAAATATATTAAAATCCTTATAATTGTTGATAGCGATATCAATGACATAGATAATCCGTATATGTTGTTGTGGCGGGTTGTCAATAATATTGACAGTAACAGGGATATTTTTGTTTATGAAAATACGGTTGGTATTGACGGCACAAACAAGGGTAAGATTGATAATTTTCCGAGAAGATGGCCTGATGATGTGCTTTGTACAGAAAGTGTCCTTGACAGCCTTAAAAATCGAGGTTTGACTGATATTGATGATAATTTTATAAAAAAGTGGGGACTTTTATAGGGGCTAATCAATGTTAGGGATTTATAATTTTGAGACTTTTATTATTGCGAGCATTTTGCTCAACATGACGCCCGGGGTAGATACGTTTTATATTCTAAAGTATAGTGCTTCTCAAGGGAAGAAAGCAGGTTTTTGGGCAGCTTTTGGTATATTGTCAGGGATATTGTTTCATACATTTATGGCATCTGTTGGGCTTTCTGCATTGATAGTTAAATCTGCAACTGTTTATTCTTTTGTTAAAATTATAGGCTCCTTATATTTAATATATTTAGGGATTAGGATGTTATTGGAAAAAGGAAAAATTAGAGAAGAAACAGAAAATATAAGGTCTGAAGACACATTGAAAATATTTAGGCAGGGATTTTTGACCAATGCATTAAATCCAAAAGTTGCAATTTTTTTTCTTGCATTTTTACCCCAGTTTGTAGCTCAAGATAGTCAGTCACACATCTTAAGTTTTATGGTGTTGGGTTTGACCTTTGTCTGCACAAGTTTGCTTTGGTGCATAGTCTTGGTATCTTCTTCTGCTAAGCTCAGCTGTAAGTTTAAAAGCAGTCGCAAAACATCCTTTTATTTCAATAAATTAGCAGGTTTAGTTTTTGTTATCTTCGGTCTAAAACTTTCTTTAGAAAAGTAATATTATTCCTGCATCATTTTAAATATATCATTTACGCTTTTTCTGCCAGGAGAGATATCATGCAAATCCCCATTTTTATCAATAATTACAGTTACAGGGACATAGTGTATATTAAAATGTTTTTTTATATCATCTGCGGCTATATACGTTTCAAATTGATAATTTACCGTTTTTAGAAAATTTCCTACGGTAGATTTCAGTAAGTCAGTAGACAGAGCGATTACCTTGATATTTTTTTTAGTAAATTTTTCATATTCACTATTTATATCTTTTAATTCTTTTATACAGAAAGGGCAGTAAGTCGCCCAAAACACAAGCACAGTGTAATCTTCCCCTTTTGCAACTTCTGATAAGCTTTTTAAGTCAAATGTTTTAATATCAGCATAAGATATTGATGAAATAAAAAATAAAAAGATAAAAATAAATCTCAAATTATCCTCCGCCGACAAAACGGACGACCTCCACTTTGTCGTTTTCTTTAATAAATGTATTGTCAAAGTTGTCTTTTTCTACAATGTTTCCATTAATCTCAACTACTACCACTTTACTATGGATTTTTAGATTTTGCAATAGTTCAGTAACAGTTATATTTTTTTCCAATTCTGTATCTTTTCCGTTTAATATTATTTTCATAATTCCCCCAAAATGTAGTTTACTGCCAGGTTTGCCTGAATATTTGCTGCAACGGCTACTCGTGTTGCCATAAGCCCTTGGCCGGGCTTTGCCTCATTTTCAAAATCACCCACAATATATATCTTTTTACCAAGCTTTTTTACTTTAAAAAGTGATGTATCGTAAAGCCCTGCAACACCGGAAGCACCGATTATACATTTGTCTTCAAACAGCATTGATGCTGTGGATATAAGCATTGCTTTGTTTTCCGCCTTATCAAATGCTTCAATTATGACATCTACGTCGCTGAAAAGTTTCTCTACGTTATTTTTATCTACATAAATGTTAATTGCTTCATAATGGATATATGGATTTATCTTTTTCAGAGTATCAACCATCGCATCGGTTTTAAACATCCCAATTTGGTCAATAAAATATTGCTGCCTGTTAAGATTAGAAGGCTCCACAATGTCAAAGTCAATGAGCTTGATATATCCTACTCCCATTCTTGCAAGATTTATTGCAATATTTGAGCCTAAGCCACCAAGCCCTGCAATGGCGACTTTTCCTTCTTTTAGTTTTTTATGCACACCGGGGGTATGCCTTGCTGCCATTAGATATTCAAGCTCTTCACTATTTGGTATTTCCCCTTTTTTTATGAAAAAGACAGAATCACCTTCATTGAGAGTGACATTTTCGTTTACAATATGACCGTTGTAAATGACAACATCTGCATCAGGCTTAAATGTATTTTTCAATTCTTCAATTGTTGTTTGTTTTTCTAAATTAATTTCCTTTTCGTTTAGGAAAATTTTCATCTATCAATGCTCCTGTCCCAGTAAAAATAAGCTCTTTTTTGTTTTTTAGCGTAAAAATATTATCTTTTTCCAAGTCCGTATCATATACAATGTAAATTTTGTCTTGTCTATAAGTTATCCCCTTGAAATAGTTTTTGTTTGTGAAGTATTCAAATAGACAATTATTGCCTTTGTTATTTATGCAAATATTTGTAAGAAGTTCACTTTTTTCATTGGTTGTGATAAAAATATTTTTACCATCATATATTCTAATGTGCCCTTGCTTAAATTTTAAACTGATATTTTTATCAAGCAGATATGGGATAAGTTTGTATCTGTAATCTGAATAAAACCCCTGGTAATAAATCTCATTTGAAGTCATATCGATTACGGCTTTACTTCTTATAAAGTTTGGAAAGTAGATATTTTTATCAGGAGTATAATAAGGTATCAAAGCCAAAATAGGAATAATGGCAAGTAGTATTTTTTTTCTTGTTATTAGAGAAATAAGTATTGTTAAGAGCATCGCAACAAATATAACAAAAGGGATTTTATTTGAGGTAAAGAAGTAGGTTTCGTATTTTATTAAAAAGTCAAGCATCTGATTTAAAATGTTTTCATTTACAATAAGCGGCCTTATAAAAATATTTTCATATAGTAGCGTAAAAACGCCGCATACAATATGCAGATAGATTATCGGAAAAACTACTATCGTATTTATAACAGCCAAAAAATTATACATTTTGAAAAAGTAGAGCACAAAAGGTAGAGTAAAAATTGTTGCAGCTATTGAAGTTATAAAAATGTTAAATAAAAAATGTTTTTCCTCCTCAATAATAAATGCGATTCCTAAAATGGCGGAAAATGACAATATAAATGATAAATTAAAAATAGTGGGAGGGGAGATAAGTGTAAAAATAGAGCCTATAAGTATAACAAAATTTTTGAAATCGACTTTTATATTCATAATGTAGGTTATAGTTAAGATTGCAAAAAATATTACAGAGCGTATGACAGGTATTTTAAAGCCTGTCAGTATCGTGAAGAATAGTAAGATGATAGATACAATCAAGAGCTTCGGTTTTAAAGGTATTTTTGGTATTAGAGTTATCAGGACTACTGCAATTATTCCTATATGAAGCCCGGAAATAGCAAGATAGTGATTTAGCCCGAGATAGGTAAATTTATCCTTTGTAGCTCCGTTTATCTTACTTTTATCTCCGAGAATCAATCCTTGAATTAAAGTTAGCTTTTCCCCTGATTTTAGATATAGTCTTTCGCTTAAATTCTTTCTGAATGAGATTATTGAAGACACAACTGGAATTTTTAAAGTCAAGAGCGGCTTAATGTTAATAGAATATTGATTTATAGACTCTTTTTTGCCGATTATGATGTCGCCTATATCAAAATTTTCATATGATTTGAAATTTTTTGTGATTGAGTAATATGTTGTAGCCTTTTTACCATAGCTTTTTTTATCAAGAATTATCGCTGCAAAGTTGCTAATTAAAAATATCCCACATAACAAAAATAGTAAAATCTGCCTTAGCCTTTTTTCAAAAAATAATATTATCAATATGATACTTAGCAGATACGCAATTATTAAGGAAAATTTGGAGAGCAGCCCCACGCAGATAGATGCAAACATCAAGTAATAAATTTTTGGTAGCCTAATTTTCATAATCAATAATATCAAGGAGGTTAATTTAGAGCAATAAATTTTGCTGAAGAGAAATTGAATATTGTTATATTTGACAGGTTGCCGGACAATAAACGGGTAAATATTCAAAAAAGTCATTGACTATATATCTGCAAATACATATATTCATATATTGCTATATGAATGAAGGAGGAAGATTATGAGAGTAGTAGTTATCGGTGGTGGACCTGCAGGGATACAGGCGACAAGGACACTTAAGGCGCATAATGAGCAGATTGACATCACAATGGTAAGACCCGAACCTTACAGTGTCATTTACTGTGCTTTGCCTTACGTAGTAGAAGATTTGGTAGAGAAGGAAAAGATTAGAAAGCAAGATAGCCTTGTGCTTGATGTAGGGGCAAAGCTTGTAAAGGATAAAGTGGTAAAAGTAGATTTTGATAAAAAATCTGTATTTACGGAAAATAATGGCAGCTTTGAATATGATAAACTTATTATTGCTACAGGTGCTTCACCATTTGTACCACCAATAAAAGGGAACCATTTGGAAAATATAGCGACAGTAAAGACCGAAAGCGATTTGGAGCAGATTCTCGGATGTATAAACAGCGGTGCCAAAAAGGCAGTGGTAGTCGGTGCCGGAAATATCGGAATTGAGATGGCTGTGGCACTTTTTAGAAAAGGTTTGCAGACTTATCTTGTAGAGATGCAAGATAGGGTATTGCCTAACCTTCTTGATAGGGATATGGCTAAGATGCCTGAAGAGGAGATTAGGGAGGTAGGCGTCAAGTTACTTCTTAATACGAAGGTAGAAAGTCTTGATGGCACAAAATATGTTGAAAAGGTAAATCTATCGAATGGCAGTAATATTGAGCTTGGTGAAAATGATTTGATAATCTTTTCTGTGGGCGTAAAGGCTAATGTGGAAATATTTAAAGATACTGCACTTAAAATTGATAATTTTGGGATAGTAGTAAATGAAAAGATGGAAACAAATATTAAAGATGTTTATGCAGCAGGTGATGTGGCATCTTTTGTTTCTTACATTGATAAAAAACCTATAGGTGGTAAGCTTGCAACAAATGCGGTGCCGATGGGTAAAATTTTAGCATATAATTTATTAGGAAGAGATTATGAGTATCAGGGATTTATTAATGGTGCTATTACTAAGGTTGAAAAATACAGAATGGGTGGTACAGGCTTCACTGAAGAGGTAGCAAAGCAGAGAGGATTTGATACAATCGTAGGATATGGAGAGACTACTACCAGATTCCCAATAATTCCTGGTGCAAAAAAGGTCAAAGTAAAACTTATTGCTGAGAAAAAGACATTAAGAATTTTAGGGGCTCAGGTTGTGGCTGGTGAAGGTGTGCCGGGCAGAATAGACACAGTTTCCCTAGCTATTCAAAACAACAATACAGCTATGGATTTGTTTAACTTTAGCTATTGTGCTCAACCATTTCAAAGCTTTTATCCGGCAAACAATGCAATTGTAATGGCTGCTGAGGATATTTTGAATAAGGCACTTAAAGACTAAATATTATCCCCGGGGCCACTCGGGGGTAATTTAACTTTTGTTATGGAATAAAATGTATTTTTTTATCCCCCCAATGTATGATTTTTCAGTTTGGTAGCTGTATTGTTTGAGTCTGATTTTATCCCTAACAATATCTAATAATTTTTTATCTTTTTTCATATATAACCTTTTTTTGTATGTAATAATATCACAAATATATACTGTATTATACATAAATACAATATTTAATCACAAAATGAGTCTATTTATTGCATATTTTTGGAATAATGTTGACATTTATTTCGCAATAGATTAATATTTGTAGATAAATAAATAGTTAGACGACGAAAGGCAGGAAGAGCAATGAGAAAAAATATCACCACATTATTCCTACTTGGCATGATGGCCCTGTTACCATGTGTAGTCATAGCTGGAGATCTGCCAGATACATATGGGAACCGCTTAGCTGCTGCGGAAAGATACCTACAGGTTGCATCAATGAAGGACATGATGCGAGATACAATTGTTGAGACGGCAAAGAATCTTCCGGAAAAAGTGAGAGGGGCTTACGTTTCCTTAATGAATAAGCATATCCGGGTAGAGATTTTAGAGCGTGCCGCTTTGGCAAGTATGGCAAAGCACTTTACCGTAGATGAGTTAAATGCCTTAGCGGATTTCTATGGCTCAAATGAGGGTCGGTCCGCTATGAAAAAATTTGGTGCTTACATGGGTGATGTAATGCCCGTCATACAGCAAGAAATGGGCAGGGCACAAATGGAAATCAAGGCAGATATTGAACGTCTGAGCAAACAATAGAAATGTCGTCTAACAAGGCAAATTCACTCGGACGCCAAAAAGCGCTGCTCGTTCCTCGCTCTGCTTTTTGCCGCCGGTGATTTGCGGCGTTAGATGCCCCATGTGCTCACAGCCTCTTCAAAAGAACAAGACTGCTCATTTTTAAAGGATTAGTTTAATCTTTCGAAAAATATATACATTGGAGAAAACTGTGAAAAACTGGTTATTCTTATCCGCTGCTATTATTTGTGAAGTAATTGCAACATCTAGTCTTAAGTCTAGTGAAGGTTTTACTAAAATCGCCCCATCGCTGCTTGTTATTATTGGCTATGGCGCTGCTTTCTATTTACTTTCACTTACTCTGAAATCAATCCCTGTTGGTATTGCATATGCAATTTGGTCAGGGCTTGGCATAGTTTTAGTAACTCTAGTCGCATGGTTCATGCACGGGCAAAAACTTGACCTTTGGGGGTATGTTGGCATGGGTTTAATCGTTGGTGGCGTTGTTGTTCTCAACTTGCTTTCAAAAACCAGTGCACATTAGTCCAGTATGCATCTAACAAGTTGCACCAGTCGGAAAACCTCCGCTCCGCGGCTTTGTATTCGCTTCGCTCATTGTTGCACAAAGCCACTACACTACGGTTTCCGCTGTGCAAGGCGTTAGCTTCCCTGAGAGAATTATGCGAAAAGTTAAACAAGAAGACGGATGGGAAGTGCATGAGATTCTTGATCCGAATCAGATTAAGAGGATCACAAAGTACTTCCATAAAAGAAAAAGAGCTCCTCGAATAGAGCTAAAAGATAAAATTTCACAACAGTTAGCGGGGTACGCGCTAATTGAAAAAGATCTTTGGAATGTTCTGGTATGGCTCGAAGAAATAGATGAATTGTATTTAGAAGAGCGTAGGAACTCTCCTCAAATTTCACCAGACCGAAAAACCTACTGTTAAAGTCAATTAAAAATCCCCACGTTATGGCCCTTAAAATACCCCAGTTAAACTTAAGTCTCTTTTACTCCTTATAAACTTTTACAGGGAATGATTATTTAATTTGCTTTGTAAGCTCTTGAAGTATATTTAGGTATGATAAATAGTATTACCATGAGGTGGAATATAGGTAAGGCAAAGATAGAATCACCTTGGGTGTTGAACTTATTGAAGAAATATATTTATTGATTAAAGCACACAAATTTATGAACCGAAGTCAGGCAATTCAGGAAGCAGTAAAAGATAAATTGCAAAGATTAAAGAAAGTAAGATTGGCTGAAGCTTGTTCCAAACTTGATGCATCATTTGAAAAGATGACTGCTGAAGAAGGGATTTCTGAGGATTTAACTGAATGGCCAGAATATTAAGAGGTGATATCTGCTGGGCAGATTTAAATCCGGTAAAGGGGCATTAACAGGCAGGGTTAAGTCCAGTTTTGATTTTGAGCCATGATATTTTTAATGAAAAATCAGGTACTGTAATAGCTGTGGCACTTACAAGCCAGCCTCAGCAAGCTGATTATCCGTTGACGCTGGAGTTGTAAAGTGGTGAATTGCCTAAACGCTCATGGGTAAAAATAAGCCAGATTAGGAATTTGTCAGTAGAACGAATTGGTAAAAAAAATAGTAAAGCAACAGATAAGGACCTAGAGTTAGTTATTGAAGGACTTAACGAAATAATTGGAGCATAAAACACCACCATTGAAATCAAACTATACTGCACTATTTAGTGATGTTAAATGTTCAAATTTCTCACTTAAGGGGGAATAATTATCATTATCTTTTTTTGGGGTTCCGCTTTAATGGGATATATTTAAAGTCTTACAGTTATTTACTTTATAATTAAAAATATAAATAAATATCTCTATCAAAAATATTTAAAAATAATCCTTGACATTTTAATATATATTCATAAGTTAATGAATATATATTAAAAAAGGAGGTAATTATGCCGGGATTTGACAGAAGAGGACCAAATGCTGAAGGCCCAAAAACAGGTAGAGGGTTAGGCAGATGCAGTGGAAACCATATAGACAGTGCAATTGGCAATCATGATAGACCAAGAAGAAGGCTACATCTGCATAATGGTAGCTGTGGCCATGAAGGCAAAGGTCGTGGCAGAGGCCGGTGCAGGCAAGACTAAGGTAAAAAGATGAAGATTTCTATAGTAAGCGGTAAAGGCGGCGCAGGTAAGACCACCTTTACCGTTTTATTTGCAAATTATTTGATTAATAAGGGGGTAAATGTCCTCATCAATGATTTGGATGTTGAAGAGCCAAATATAAATCTATTTCTAAATAAAAAGTTGGAATATGATAATATCTATACCTATGTTCCAAAGCATATCAAAGAAAATTGTACCTACTGTAAAGAATGTGCGGAAAAATGTTTGTTCAAAGCATTGGTGGTAGCAAAGGATTTTTGGATCGTTTTGCCTGAATTGTGCCATTCTTGCAAGCTTTGTGAATATGTTTGCAAGTATTCTGCCATTGAAGGTGACAAAAGGGTGATAGGCAAAATTGGTCAATCAGTTGATAAAGTGCCACATTTGTTGGAAGGCAGACTAAATATAGGTGAATCTTTGACAACAGCCTTGATAAAACAGGTCATGTGTAAATCTTCAAATATTAAAGATAATTACGATATCATACTTATGGATTCACCCCCCGGGACATCTTGCCCCGTCATTGAGACTTCAAAAGGAGCTGATAAAATAGTCGTAGTCGCGGAGGATACGCCTTTTGGATTTAGCGACTTTGTCGTTTTAAATGATATGTTAAAAGAGATAGGTAAGGATTATTACCTTATAATAAATAAATTTATTGATGGTGCAGAGTATTTGGATTTTGTCGCTAAAAATAATATAAAGATATTGGGCAAAATTCCATACGATATGAATCTGGCAAGAAGCTATTCAGGTGGTCATAATATGGGTGTGTCGATAGATTTTGATAGCATCTACAATACATTGTTAGAGGGATTACGTTGAAAGAGATAGTTGTAGTCAGCGGAAAAGGTGGAGCCGGAAAATCTACAATTACAGCAGGATTATCATATTTTTTGAAAAAAAATGATGTGCTGGTGGATGCGGATGTAGATGCACCTAATTTAAAAATATTGCTTGAGCCTGAGCCGGTAGAAGAGAAAGATTTTTATTCTGGGAAACAGTTTAAGATAGAGCAAGATTTTTGTATCAGGTGTGGAAGATGCTATCATGAATGCAGTTTTGAAGCTATTGAAATTATAAAATTTGACTATGTAATTGATGATATTGCCTGTGAAGGGTGTGGACTGTGTCAATTTATATGCCCTACAAATGCAATTTCTGTTGCGGACAAACTTACTGGTAAAAAATATATTTCAAAGACTAAATATGGTTTTAAGATGGTGCATGCCTTGCTAAATCCAGCAGAGGAAAATTCAGGTAAACTGGTTGCTGATATTAAAAAGGTTGCCAAACAGTTAGCCAAAGAGCAAAATGCTTCTACAATAATTGTGGACGGGCCGCCGGGGATAGGATGTAGTGCTATTTCGGCTGTTTCAGGAAGCGACATAGTACTTTTAGTAGCTGAATCAAGTATTTCAGGACTGCATGATATGGAAAGATTGATTGAGCTTTCCCAAAATTTTAAAGTAAAAAGATTGGGATTTATAAATAAATATGGGTTAAATCATGATATTGATGAAAAACTAGTCAATTTGTTTGAAAGCAAGGGGATAGAAATTGTAGGATATTTAAACTATTCTCAGGATGTGCCTCAGTATTTAAAAAAGAAGGTTAATCTTCCTGAGTATGTAGAAGGATATAAAAAAATATTTGAAAGTTTATACAAAAGGATTATGGAGGGAGTAGAATGAAAATATTAGTAACGGCTATGGATAAAAATGAAAATGGATTAATGGATGCAAGATTTGGTAGAGCTTTGTATTGGTATATCTTTGATACTAATACAAAAGAATCATATTTTATTGATAATACCCGTAGTGAAAATTTTGAGCATGGTGCAGGGATGCAGGCTGTGGCAAATGTCATAGATGAAGGCGTGGATGTAATAATAACAGGCTCAGTTGGGCCGAAAGCTTTTAATATTATTAAAACTAAAGGGATTAAAGTATACAGAGGTAATCCTGAAAAGAGTGTAATCGAAAATTTGAATGATTATGAAAATAATCTTTTAGAAGAGCAAATAAATTAAATAAGGGGTTTGATATGAAAATTGCATTACCATTGTTAAGTAAAGATTTAGTTAGTGACCATTTTGGGCACAGCAAGATGTTTTTGATAGCTGAAGTAGAAGGGGGTAAAATTACTGGTGTAAATTATTATGATGCCCCGGCACATGAATTTGGCTCTTTTCCTATGTGGCTTATTTCGATGAATGTAAATGTGCTTCTCTGCAAGGGGTTAGGGCATAAAGCGGTAGAAATTTTGAATTCCAGAAATGTTGAAGTTTTCCCTGGTGTGACAGAAAATAACCCGATTGATGCTATTAATGCCTATCTTGCTGGAAAGGTGGAAAAATCTGACGCTTTTTGCTCAGGCGGAGATAGTTGCCACTAAATTATTAATTTGAAATAATTTAAAATTAGCTTATAATGGCAGTAAGGGGATTTTATGAGATTTTTTATCTGTCTTACTGCCATTTTTATTATTGCACAACCGCTATTTGCCAATGAAAAACTTACCGAATATATTTCAAAAAAGTTTAATCTGCCTGCTCAGTATGTTGCTAATTCTTTAAAAAAGGCAAAAATAGATAATGCTGTACTTGAAAAGATAAATAACCCGGCAGAAGAAATGGATTGGGAA